>JAQCAA010000082.1 GCA_027728645.1 Actinomycetota bacterium
CTGCCGCCGCGCGCTGATAGCCGGATCGACGTTCGCGAACCGTCTGTGTCTTCGCGACGCAGGGAGTCTCAGGCGCGTGAGCGGGTCGGTGGTGACGCGTTGGACGGTGTCGAGATAGTCAGAGATGAGCGCCGCTTCGAGATTGCTCGACGCGTCGATGAGCGCCACGAACGGCCCGCGTTCGGATGGCCATTGAGGCGCTCGGAGTGATCCGTCAGGCATAGGCGTCCGCCTAGGAAGACGCTGGTTCGTCAGTGTCTGTCTTTGGTGAGTCTGGCCCGGTCGCTTCCCCGCCTGCGTCAGAATCGGCTCGGTTGGGGAGAAGGTCGCTCACGACGTCCATGACCTTCGAAAAGGCCGACGTTGCGACGCCTGCCGCCATCGACATTGCGCTAGCAGCCCCGGAGGCAGCGGTTCCTCCGGCTGTGCTGGCTGATTCCGAAGCCGTGCCTGCCGCCTGAGAGATGTAACTTGTGATCTGCTCAATCAGGTCCTCTGGAAGGTTTTCCTTGAGGAACTCGGTGACGATCGTCACGACTTCGAGCACCTTTTCTGCGGAAAGGCCCGTACGGTCCTGGATTTGCTTGATGAGATCTTCCATCGTTTCCTCTCGCGTTGACTCATAGTCTACTTACCAGGCTCGTCTCGATGAAATCGAACTGGAGCTCAGCCCCACCCCAGTTTGTGGAGGCGTTCATCGTCGATGCCTAGATGATGGGCCAGTTCATGGAGGACCGTGGTGCGGATCTCGTCCCGGAGCGCTTCGTCATCGAGTCCCAGCGTCACGTGGGCCTGATAGAAGATCGAGATCTGGTCAGGAGTCGCAGCGAAGTAGTCGAAGCCTCGATCCGCAAGTGAAACGCCCTCGTACAGCCCAAGAAGCGACACTCCCGTGGGATCATGTTCATGTTTCGGACGGTTCTCAACCACAACGATCAGATTGTTGATTTGCTCGACAACCCACTGGGGGAGCGACCCAAGGACTGCTTCCACCTCCGCTTCGAATTCCGAAATATTCACGTCGCAATCGTAGAACGACGCAGCAGCGTTGAGCTCCCCGCGGCTTTACCATGGCAACGTCAACACGGGCGATTAGCTCAGCGGTATGAGCGCTGCATTCACACTGCAGAGGTCACTGGTTCGATCCCAGTATCGCCCACTACGGCATGCGGTGACCGCGGCGTCGTTTGGCATGCGACTCGCGCATGTTCCTAATGTGACGGCATGTCGCAGCTCTACTTTGCATTCGGCAGCAACATGTCTCGGGTGACACTTCGCGACCGAGGCGTCGATGTGAATCCTGTAGGGGCTGCACTCCTCAAGGATCACCGTCTCGCTTTCACGCTCCCCTCCGAACGATGGACAGGACGAGCAGCCGACATCCTGCCTGCGCCGGGAGCTGAAGTTTGGGGAGTCCTCTGGGAGATGACCGATCCAGACGCCCTGGATCCGTTCGAACTTCGCTACAACCGCTCTGAGGTCGATGTCCTTCAGTTCCCGACCGGACAGGCTGACCCCACCCAACGGGCGTTTACCTACAAGGTCAAGCCGGAGCACCGAGCGCCAGACGAAGCGCCGCCATCCCACGTGTACCTCTCGAGAATGATCGAGGGTGCGATCGAGGCTGGACTGCCCGCTAATTACACCGAATTCCTTCGCAGTTGGAGCTCAGACGTCGCGTCCGAGTGACCTCAGCAGCAATGACATTCCACAGGTCACTGGTTCGATTCCTCCTATGGTCGTCGAGGTTCCGTCAACGAAGACGACCGTGATTTCGGCGCCGCGATTCTTCTTGTCGCTATGACGGTGTGACGATCGCTTCCTGACTTTCGGTTCCGGAATCCTGGGGGCCGGGTATCTTTTCGTTGGGGAGGAACCTGCATGACAAACGGATCTGAGTCGCACAACGGTCACAACTCGAACGACCACTTCCTTCGGAAGAGGAGCCTCGGGCTTCGCATCGGGGTAATTGCGTTCGGTGTCATTCTTGCGTTCGCTGTGATCCGAGGGATGTTCTTGTACTAATAGCGTGCTTGCCGGTAGGTACACCGGAGTAGCGGGAGGACCGAAGTCCGCCGTCAGCCCGGTAACATTCGATTTCTACGGCCACGAACAGAGGCCTTAGAAAGCAACCTGGGCCAACGATATGACATGGACTCCCGATAGCTGGCGAACCAAGACTGCACTCCAGCAGCCGAACTATCCCGATCTCGACGCGCTCGCTGGGGTGGAGAAAGAACTTGCTTCTTCTCCGCCGTTGGTGTTTGCAGGGGAGGCACGGAGCCTGCGTTCGCAGCTGCGCCAGGTTGCGCGTGGTGAGGCGTTCTTGCTCCAGGGTGGCGACTGTGCTGAGTCGTTCGCAGAGTTCCATGTCGACCTGATCCGAGACACCTTCAAGGTCATGCTCCAGATGTCTGTCGTGCTGACCTACGGCGCCTCGTTGCCGGTCGTCAAAGTGGGGCGGATGGCTGGACAGTTTGCCAAGCCGCGCTCATCCGATTTCGAGACTCAGGGCGGTCAGGAGCTCCCGAGTTACAGGGGTGACATCGTCAACGGTATTGCTTTCGACGCGGACAGCCGGACTCCTGACCCATCGAGACTCATGAGGGCGTATCACCAGTCAGCCCTCACACTGAACCTGCTCAGGGCGTTCGCTCAAGGGGGGATGGCGAACCTCGATGAGGTTCATCGTTGGAATCTTGAGTTCATCAAGGACACCGACCAGTCCGAGCGTTACGAGAAGCTCGCATCTGATCTCGACGAGACGCTTGCGTTCATGCGTGCAATTGGGCTCAGCCCTGACACCATCCATCAGTTGAGAGAGACCGACTTCTACACGAGTCACGAGGCCCTACTGCCTGGATTTGAACAGGCGCTGACACGAATCGACTCGATGACTGGGGATCACTACGCGTGTTCCGCTCACATGCTGTGGATAGGGGACAGGACCCGCCAGATCGACGGCGCCCATGTTGAATTGCTCAGAGGAGTGGAAAACCCGATTGGCCTCAAATGCGGACCATCGCTGACGCCCGACGAACTGGTCAGGCTCGTTGAGGTTCTCGATCCGGACAACGACCCCGGCAGACTCACACTCATTACTCGCCACGGTGCTGACAACGTGGCCGAATATCTCCCACCGCTCATCAAAGCGGTACAACGCGAAGGATTCGAGGTCGTGTGGTCATGTGACCCGATGCACGGGAACACGGTCGTTTCGGCCAATGGGTTCAAGACGCGACCGTTCGAGCTGATCGTGTCAGAGACCGAACAATTCTTCGACATCCATCGCTCGTTCGGAACATATCCTGGAGGAATCCATTTCGAGATGACCGGACAGAACGTGACCGAATGCACCGGCGGCGCTATGCAGATAGAAGAAGCAAACCTTGCCGATCGGTACCACACCCATTGCGATCCGAGGCTCAATGCAAGCCAAGCACTTGAGTTTGCCTTCATCCTTGCGGATCAACTCAAAGCATCCAGAGTGACACCGGCGCGTTAATCCGTCGCAGCGTCCAGCATGTATTCGCAGCTAGATCAGGATCGGGTACGTCGCGATTACGACGATACCCGTTGCGAGTACGAGTGCTCCAAACGAGAGGGCCAGCATTCGGTTGCGCGGCCGGTACATCTTGGCGCTGACTCCCGCAAAGAACAGAACCGCTGCAAAGAGCACCATTGTCAGGACGTAGTTGTCGCCGTTCTGATTTGCCTCTCTTGCTTCCACAGACTTTTCGTCAGCGACCGCGGCGAGTCGGTCCGCTTCGATCGCGTCCGCAAGCGCATACTCCTCAAGAGCAAACGGCGTGGACGGTGCGTTGAGGTTGACGAGCGGGTCGGTAGCAAGCCAGGCTTCCATCGCTGGGAGGAACTCTGGCCTCATTCGCAGGTACAGGAAACCTGAGATCGTGCCCCTCGTTGGTTCGTAGGTACCCGCGTCGTCGAGCGTGACAGCTCCGCTGTCAATCTCGTCGACGAGCGCCACGACCCAGTCGATGTACATGGCCACGTCGATCTGAGCGAGTTGACCAGCCCTCGTATCTGACCGAGTTGACTCGGTCCTTGCTGCGCCAGCTTCAGAAAAGCTAATCGACTGTTGCCCGCTCCACTTGCCTGCCTGAAAGGCTGACCAAGCCGTGAGAATCGTCGCTACTGCAAGGACGATGGCGCGATGAGCTCTATGCGATCTCTGCTGCCCCAAAGGCCAGCCCTGGTGTCTGTTGTGTTGATGTCGTCAGTCATGGAGCAATCGTAGACGTATCAGCCGATGTGTTGGTCGTTACCCGACCATTGATTCGGAACCAAGATGGTCTTTGAGAACGCGCCAAACGGAGCGCCTTGCGAGTTGGCCGTGCATGGACCTGAGGGTGGCTAGGAAGGTCGGTATGGCCGCAGCCGCCGACATCGGATTCGGTCGAGCCAGGTTGAGTACAACGTCACTTGGACGAAGGACAACCAGCTCAGTATCTGGCCAATGGTCAGCGAGGACCGCCAACTCCGACGACAGCGCCTTGCGTCCAACGCGGTCGAACATGTCCTCATACATGCGTCCACCCTGTCTGGGCTCTGTCGCCGCAAATGGTGCCACAACAATGACGAGGTCAAGCGGCTTTGGGTGAGCCACGATCAGGTCGAGGGAGGTTCCAGACGCCAATCCACCATCGGCGTACCACCGATCTCCGATTCGAACAGGTTCGTAGATGAAGGGGACCGCGGAGGACGCTGCGACTGCCTCCTTCAGTGTTGCCTCGGGTGCTGCCTCGGTGCCAAATGGAACGCGAGTCCGATTCTTGAGATCGTAGGCGACAAGCGCGGTTGCACGAGTGGGCCAGCTATCGGCAAGTGGTCCAACAGCGTCAGAGACCCACGATTGCAGGCCGTCTGTGCGGAACATTCCCGGACTCCCGAGAGCTGCGTGCAGACTCGGCTGTCTGATGGCTGGGAGGAGGCCTCGCCGGACCCATCTGATGGCACCCCTCGGAGCGCCCCGCGTGTAGAGCCGGTCGTTAAGAAAGCTGTGAATGTCGTCTGCATTGTCGCCAGTGCCAGTGAAGCTCTCCAGATTGAGAGCGTTGCCCCTGACCATCGCACCGACGAACGCACCTGCGGACGTCCCAATCAGAACCTCGCTGTCGTTCGGGTTCCAACCGGTCGCCATCTGTATCGAAAGAAGGGTGCCGAAATGAAACGCTGCTCCGGTGATCCCGCCACCGCCTAATACAAGTCCTACCTTGGTCACCGGCTGGAGCATATCGGTCGGGGCGCGGTCGCGTCCGACGCCCGCTCTATCGTTGTGGGGTGAAGGTTCCATCTCAGGTTCAGCAATTCCTTGAACGCCAGCTGCTCGCTGACGGCCACGCTCCTTTGAGCGAGGCGAAAATGAATGCGCTCCACAATCCTGAGCGGTGGATGATGATTGCAGACGAGGACGGCGTGGTGGCTGTTGGTGTCGTGGCCACCCATCGCCAAAGGGACAGCTCCGTACACTGGACGTTTGAGACTGCCGTTGACCGTTCGATGCGGTTTCCGGCGTTCGAGGACAAGGTGGTTTCAGAAGTGCTCGCATTGGTGCCGCCCGGCGCTGAGACGAGCGGTTGGTCTCGCCGTCCGAGTCTCGATGCATCTCTCGAACGCTTCGGCCTTTCCGTAGTGCGCTCGCTGAGCGAGATGGCGGTGACGCTCCCTGTTGAATCGTCACCGACAGTCACTGAGCAAGACTTTCTTGTCCGGCGCTTCAATGATGATGATGTCGAGACGCTCGTGTCGATCAACGCGGCTGCCTTTGGGGATCACAGGGAGGCCGGCTCCCTCGATAGTGAAGAGGTCGAGTCGCTCATGCTGGAATCATGGTTCGACGCAGAAGGCCTCTTGTTCCACGAGGTTGGGGGAGTTGTGGCCGGATTCTGTTGGACGAAGGTCCATGACAACGGCGAGGGGGAGATCTATCGGATAGGTGTCGACCCTCAATTCCACTCAGCCGGCATCGGAAGACGGATCGTCTTGGCTGGGCTCGAGTACTTGGCAACGAAGCGAGGCTGCTCAACTGGGTTCTTGTGGGTCGATGAGGCAAATGCTCCGGCCATGGGGCTCTACGATGCAATCGGGCTCACCACGAGGTCGCGCAACCGGGAGTTTTCGCCTGCGCTTACAACTTCACACGGTCGTTAACCGAAGCGGTGACCACACGAAGGGCAGTGAACATCGCCGTCGGCTGTCTGAGATCTGCACCATGGGCACGGAAGATCGCTTCCATCACCAACGGCTGAGGCCCGAGCATTCGTCGATGCGGCAGTGATAGGTGCATGCTTTCCGCCCACCGTGGCGACTGCCGCTACGACGAACACCGCTGCAGTTGCAATCTCCAACATCTCGCTCTCCCTTCATCGTATACGCCAATGTAGGTTCAGAGCGCGAAAATCTACGGTATTTACTCGCCGATTGCTCCGAGCACAGCCCGATTGAACTCAGCGACAAGGTTCCCAGGAACATCCGCCGCCCTTGACGACAGCTGCTGCTCAGCAAGGTGAACGAGGGACTGCGCAGCGTGATAGACAATCCAGCGGTCGAGATGTGCCGGTTCCATGCTGGTTCCGTAGCCCCGCATGACTGCGGTAGCCGCCAGCGGCCCCATGTGAAGACCGATCGACCAAATCGTGCGAGACAGGTCCCACTCTGGTGGTGCAAGGGTCGCCCATTCCCAGCTGATGAGAGTCACGGCGCCCGCGTCATCCACGACGAACTTCTTCGCAACCGAGTTGGTGTGAGACACGACTGGTTTCCCTGCCAACGGGGCCGGTACAGCGTGTGCGGCACTCACAAGTTCTGCCGCAATACCTACCCGTCCGCGGTAGCGCTCAAGGCGACGCAAGGTCGAACGAAGATCGACGGCGATCCATTCCTGGTCGATGCCCCTTGCAAGGTTGGAGAATGCTGACGGTTCGGACTTGTGGAGCTGGTGGAGGGTTTCACCCGTCTTCTCTGCGAGGCCCGGGTTCTCTGGCAGCGTTTCGAGATTCCACTTTCCAGCGTCTTCAAAAAGGGCCCAGTTGATCGACTCGTCGATTCCACGGTCCATGACTCTTGGGAGGCCAGAGACGTGATCGAGCGCATTGAGGGCGTGGGACTCTCTCCGGAGTCTTGAGTCCGAGCCGTAAGCCTTGAAGATCTCAGTGCCGCTCTCTCGCCAGATTCTGAATACGTGGTTTGCGCCTTGGAGTGGCGTCGGCGACGTAAGTTGTTGCACAGCCGTCCCGTGTGCGAATTTCTCGGCGAGCGTCTTGGCATCCATTGTCAGAGTCCCTTCAGCGGTGTGATACACCACGATACGCACCCAGCCCGCGTTTGGGTACCCTTACCGCCTGAAATCATTCGCCAAGAACAGCAAGGAATTCCAGTGACGGTTCGCATCACCCTTCCAGACGGCTCCGAACGAGAGTTCGCCGACGGCGTGACCGGCTTCGATATCGCGTCAGAGATCGGTCCTCGTCTTGCAAAGGCTGCGGTAGCGGTCACCGTCGACTCCGGCATGTACGACCTGCACCGCGTAATCGAGGGAGACGCCTCGGTGTCCATCGTGACCGGAAATACCGAGGCGGGGCGCCACGTCATGCGCCATTCAGCTGCCCACATCATGGCCCAAGCAGTGCTTGATCTGTTTCCAGGGTCGACGTACGCGATTGGGCCGCCGATCGAGGATGGCTTCTACTACGACTTTGGGGTCGACCAGCCTTTCACTCCTGACGATCTTGAGCGCATCGAGGCCAAGATGCTTGAAATCGTCGCCGCTGATCAGCTGTTCGAGCGTGGCGTGCTGTCAATCTCCGAAGCTTTCGAAACGTTTTCTGATCACCCGTTCAAACTTGAGATTATTGGCGGTGTCGATGAGGATGAGGGAGTTGACGGCGCATCCGTTTCGACGTATCGCAACGACGCGTTCTTGGATCTGTGTCGTGGTCCGCACATCCCATCAACGGGGCAGCTACCAGCCTTCAAGATTCTCCGCTCTGCAGGCGCGTACTGGAGGGGAGACGAGGCCAAGCCTCAGTTGCAACGCATCTATGGAACAGCGTGGGAATCCAAGAAGGCTCTTGAGGAGTACCTCGTCAGACTCGAAGAGGCAGCGAAACGCGATCACCGCAAAATTGGTGCCGACCTGGATCTGTATTCGTTCCCTTCCGATCTCGGAAGCGGGCTTGCAATCTGGCATCCGAAGGGCGGGCTTCTTCGGAAAGAAATCGAGGATTATTCCAGAAGGACCCACATCAACGGCGGGTACGACTATGTCGTGACGCCTCATGTTGCAAAAGCGGATCTTTGGAAAACCTCCGGACACGTGAATTTCTATTCCGAGACGATGTATCCGCCGATGGAGCTTGACGGCGGAGAGGGCAAAGACGGCCAGGCGTACTACATCAAGCCGATGAACTGCCCGTTCCATATCCTTGTGTACAAGTCGTCCACACGGTCCTATAGGGACCTCCCGATGCGTCTGTACGAGCTAGGAACCGTGTACCGCTACGAACGATCGGGCGTGATTCATGGTTTGCTTCGGGCTCGCGGCTTCACGCAGGACGACAGCCACATTTTTACCACTGAGGCTCA
>JAQCAA010000083.1 GCA_027728645.1 Actinomycetota bacterium
CAGGCCGAAAGTCGCGGCCGTTGCGATGAGAACGACGGTGCGAGCGTCCCAGTTCGGACCGATGCTAAGCGACCCCACGACGAGCAGCAAGACGCCAATGCCAAGCGACGAAATAGTCAGGGCCCCCGGAGCATTCTGAATCATCGAACCGCCAATGATCGCAATTGAAGCGGCAATCGCTGTCAAGCCTCGCTGATTGCGCGAGAGTGACACGTGGCTACGAAGATCGAGGCGGCTCAAGATGCGGAAAACATTACCAACTTTCAACTCCGCGACCTGTCATTCGCTGAGCGGGGAACATCGCAGCCCGTCGACCATGGATGCGATATGGTCCCAGAAACGCGACATAGTGTCGATGTCAGGAGCGGAGAACGATAAGCCAACATGCGACCAAGGCAGCGACGCGAGACATCGGCATCGTTGTCATCTTCGCTGGACTGCTATTCGCAGCGTGGACTCTCTGGAAAGCCCTCGGAACACTGCAAGAAGCAACGCTGGCTCCGGCCTCGGTCGTGAAGGGACTAGCAGCGGGAGTGGTTGGCTGCCGACGGAGTCACGCACCATCGCTACCACCGAAATCCGAAGACCCGTGGTCGGGTCCTCCGGATTGGTCCATCTCCTCCGGAAGAACGAGGCCCCTCGGGCGAGAGACCTGTACTACAAGATCTGCCAGCAACGCCACGATGGCTATGAGGCCTGCCGTCACCATCACGAGGAGAGTGTTGGTGCCGATGCGGAAGCTCTTGTCGAAGATGTCATAGATGATCTTGCCCAAGCCAACAAGGAACATCACGGAGGCCACCGGCGTCAGAACCCTCAGCCGGTTCCACATCATGACCATTCGGGTGGCTTGTTGGAGATACAGTCGGGTGTCGGAGACAAAACGAAACTCGGATCTGCCGGACCGCGTCGCATAGTCGATCTCGACGTACCGAACCGCGTATCCGTTGGCGAGGAACGCCATGGTCAGCGTGGTGACATGGGAGAACCCATTCAGCAGGAGGTGGAGGAATTGGACCGCCACTTCCCTTCGGAACGCCCGGAGCCCGGAGTTGAGGTCAGGAATCGTCGTGCCAGAAAAGAACTTGGCAAGCTTCCGAATCGTCCACTTCGCCGGGATCCGAAGGTACTTGTGGCTCCCCTCCTCTGAAGCACGTGCTCCCACCACCTGGACGTAGCCGAGAGCGACTCCACGAGACTGGGCAACGTGTCATCTGGTACGACATGTCGACGTCGGACCACACTACGATTTCGCCCTTGGCGGCCTCTGTTCCGAACTTTCGGGCCGCGCCCGGGCCGCGATTTGAGCGGAAACGCTATGAGTCGGATCCACGGAATCTCTCGCAGCCGAGCGGTTCTGCCATCAGTCGACGCGTCGCCAACGACGATCATCTCATAGGAGTAGGGCAAGCATCGAGGGCATCCCGAATACGGGTGAGCTCCTCGTCCAGGTGGTCTATCTAGTTGAAGACGGGGAGGACGATAGAAACATCAATGATGTTCGGGGGACATACGGGATGTGACCAATCAATTCTCGAGGGTCTCAGTGACGTCGGAACCTTACCCTGTCGCGTTGAGGACAACTGGTTCTTCACCGGTCTCCGTGCCGAAAGGACACTCCTTTTGAAGGTCCTTGTCACCGTCGTCTTTGCTGGACCGTGAGGCAATGAAGCGCTGGACTTACGTTTCTTCGGTGTCTCTCAGCTCAGCTGCGGCTCTGCGAGCATCTTCTACTGAGCCTTCGGTGAGTTCGGCTCGGTCTGTGAGAAGGGTGACCTGGTTGCGGTAGATCTGGAGAAAGCCTCCGTGGATACCCGCGATCGTCACACCGTTTGCGTGGACGACTTTGACGGCTCCTGTCGCCAGCGCAGCCATCGTTGGCTGATGGTCCGCCAGAACGCCGATATCACCCTCAGTGGTGCGTGCTGTGACGAGTTCTGCCTCGCCTGACCACACAACGGCCTCTGGGGTGACGATGTCGACCTGGAAGGAACGTGCCATCAGAGAGCAGCCTCGAGCTCCTTGGCCTTGGCAATAGCGGCTTCTGCGCCGCCGACCATGTAGAACGCCTGCTCCGGGAGATGATCGAGTTCACCCTCGAGAATCGACCTGAACGATGCAATCGTCTCGTCGAGCGGTGTGAAGATTCCTTCTTGGCCTGTGAACTGCTCAGCTACAAACATTGGCTGGGACAAGAACCGCTGAATACGCCTCGCCCTGTTCACAATCAGTCTGTCCTCTTCGGAGAGTTCATCCATACCAAGAATGGCGATGATGTCCTGAAGGTCCTTGTACCTCTGGAGCACGAGCTGCACCTGGGAGGCGGTGGCGTAGTGCTCAACACCGACGATCTGAGGATCGAGCGCCTGGCTTGTCGAATCCAGTGGGTCAATCGCTGGGTAGATGCCAAGGGCAGTCAGCGGACGGGAAAGCACCGTTGTTGCATCAAGGTGAGCAAACGCCGTGTGTGGAGCGGGATCGGTGATGTCATCAGCAGGGACATAAATCGCTTGAAGCGACGTAATTGAACGGCCACGAAGCGACGTAATGCGTTCTTGGAGTGCACCCATCTCAGAAGACAGGGTCGGCTGGTATCCAACTGCGGAAGGCATGCGGCCCAATAGCGTCGAAACCTCAGAGCCCGCTTGGGTAAACCGGAAGATGTTGTCAATGAACAACAGCACATCTTGCTGCTGCACATCTCGGAAGTACTCAGCCATTGTCAACGCCGACAGGGCAACACGGAGACGCACACCAGGTGGCTCATCCATCTGGCCAAACACAAGCGCTGCCTTCTCAATGACGCCGGAATCCTGCATCTCCAAGAACAGGTCATTGCCCTCTCTGGTTCGCTCCCCCACGCCTGCGAAAACAGACACACCACCGTGATGGGTTGCAACACGGTTGATCATCTCTTGGATGAGGACCGTTTTGCCAACGCCGGCACCTCCGAAGAGACCAATCTTTCCACCTTCGAGGTACGGGCTGATGAGATCGATCGCCTTGATTCCTGTCTCGAGGACCTTCTTCTGTGGCTCAACGTCCTTGAATGCCGGTGGATCACGATGGATTGGCCACCGCTCACCAGTGAATTCAAGGTCAGGAGCATCGAGGCAAGCACCCCACACATTGAAGATGTGGCCAAGAGTCTGATCTCCGACCGGCACGGTGATTGGACCGCCGGTATTGCGAACCTCTGCACCCCGAATAATGCCATCGGTCGGCGCAAGAGCAATCGCCCGGACTCTGTCATTGCCGAGTTGTTGTGCAACTTCGCAAATAACGGTCCTCTTGTTGCCTTCGATCTCAAGGTCAACCTCGATCGCAAAGTTGATCTCTGGCAGCTCATCGGTTGGGAACTCGACGTCGATCACCGGCCCTGCAACTTTGACGATGCGGCCTGAGGCGAGTGTTGTGACGCTCATGTGATGCTCTCCGTGTCTTCTATCAACCGTTCGACAGCGCCTCGGCACCGCCAACGATCTCGCTGATTTCTGTTGTGATCTCTGCCTGACGTGCCTGGTTGGCCTCACGGGTCAACAGACGAGTCAATTCTTCTGCGTTTTCGGTCGCGGCCTTCATGGCACGACGCCTCGCCGCATGTTCGGAAGCCGACGCCTCAAGGAGCATGCCAAAAACTGATCCTTCGAGGTACCTTGGAAGCAACCTGTCGAGGATCTCTTCCGCTGACGGTTCGAACTCGTAGCCGGTCGCAGCAGCAGCAGCTCCTTCGACGGCTTCAGGTGGTGTGATCGGCAAGACCGGCCATTCAATAGCCGTCTGAGTCAATGCCGATATGTACTCGGTGGTGTACGACTCGACTGCGTCCACTCGACCCGATGCATACTCGTCGAGAATGATGTTCGCGATACCGCGAGCGTCGGCGTACGTCGGTGTGTCAGTGACGGCAAGCCATTGATGCCTGATCTGGTGCTTGCGGTACCTGAAGTACGCCAGTGCCTTTGCTCCTACCGTGTAAAGCCGGACTTCTTTGCCCGCAGCGTGATGAGCCGCAACAGCTTGCTCAGCGAGCCTGATGACTGATGAGTTGTACCCGCCAGCCAGCCCACGATCGGAGGTAACCACCAATACCCCAACCGTCTTGATCTCGCGTTGCTCGAGGAGCGGGTGCTTGATCGACCCAGTGGCGGCACCGATGTTCCGGATCACATCGTTCATCTTTTCTGTGTAAGGCTTTGCCTGGGCAACACGTTGTTGAGCTTTTCCGATCCGCGCCGTCGCAATGAGCTCCATGGCGCGCGTAATCTTGATCGTTGACTCGACGCTCTTGATGCGTCGGCGGATCTGGCGAATCTCAGCGGATGCCACGGGTCTCTATGCCTCCGCTACCGCGCCAGCGGTGTCGAGCGATCCTTTGTATGCGGCAATGAGGCCGACCAGTTCTTCTTCAGGCAGATCACCGGTGTCGGCGATTGCTGCGAGAACAGCTCCGAAACGTGACCTAGCAAACTCACGGAGCCCGGACTCGAATGCTGGAACCGCAGACGGCTCAACGTCATCCATGTGACCCTCCGTTACGGCATAGATGACGAGCACCTGCTCCTCTACCGGAACTGGGTCGTACTGACCTTGCTTGAGAACCTCAACAACTCGTCTTCCTCGGTCAAGCTGGGCGAGGGATGTCGCATCGAGCTCAGACCCGAATTCGGCGAACGCCTCGAGTTCGCGGAACTGGGCAAGGTTGAGCCGGAGTGGTCCAGCCACACGGCGCATGGCTTTGATTTGGGCTGCGCCACCAACCCGGGATACCGAAATACCTGCGTTGATTGCAGGTCGGATACCTGAGAAAAACAGATCCGTCTCAAGGAAGATCTGGCCGTCAGTAATCGAAATCACGTTCGTTGGGATATACGCTGACACGTCGTTGGCTTTTGTCTCGATGATCGGCAAGCCCGTCATCGATCCGCCGCCGAGCTCGTCGCTCAACCGCGCACAACGCTCAAGGAGCCTGCTGTGGAGGTAGAAAACGTCACCGGGATACGCCTCACGTCCTGGCGGACGGCGAAGCAACAGCGAGATTTCACGATATGCAATGGCCTGTTTTGTGAGGTCATCGAAGATGATGAGGACATCGTCCCCGTCATACATCCACTGCTGCCCAATAGCCGACCCAGAGTACGGGGCGTACATTTGGAGAGCCGCAGAATCACCAGCAGAGGCGTTCACCACCACCGTGTAGTCCATCGCACCAGCTTCTTCCAGAGTGGCGACCACACCTGCGACGGTCGAATTCTTCTGACCAATCGCAACATAGATGCATTTCACGCCCTGGCCCTTTTGGGCAAGGATCGTGTCCACGACCACAGCCGTCTTACCTGTCTGGCGGTCACCAATGATCAGCTGACGCTGCCCTCGTCCGATTGGCGTCATGGCATCGATTGCCTTGATACCTGTCTGCATCGGCTCTGAGACCGGCTGCCGCTCAACAACTGTCGGAGCCTGGGTTTCGAGGAACCGTCGCTTGGTGGTGTTGAGATCACCCTTCCCGTCAATCGGATTACCGAGCGGATCAACGACACGACCAAGTAATTCGTCTCCAACGGGAATCGAAAGAACTCGGCCCGTTGAACGAACCTCATCGCCCTCCTCGATACCGGAGGCGTCACCCATGATGACCGCCCCAATCGAATCCTCGTCGAGGTTGAGAGCAACACCGAGCAACCCACCTGGGAACTCGAGCAGCTCAGAAGCCATTGCGGTTGGGAGACCTGCGACCCTCGCGACACCGTCGCCGACGGACAGCACATAGCCCATTGTTTCTGCTTGTAGAGAGGGCGACCAGCCCTCAAGGTTTTTGCGGAGAGCTGTTGTGATATCTCCGGTGTCGAACGTGAGTTCAGCCATCGTGCCTCAACCCCATTGCTCTCGAAGCTCGGCGAAACGGTGTTGAACCGATCCATCGAGCACGGTGTCTCCGACCTTGGCGACAACACCACCTATCACGGTGGGGTCGACAACGACTTTGACCTGAATTCTTTTACCTGTTGCCTTCGCAAGCGCAGCGCCGAGACGCTCAATCTGTGAATCGTCCAGATCAAACGGTGCCCTGACCTCGGCAACAACCTCTCCCTCAGCGTCCGCTGCAAGATCAGCGAGCTTGGCTGCGATGTCCCCAACGCTCTTGGCCTGGCCTGCTGCCACGACAAAGTTGACCGCGGCGACTGTCACCTTCGAAGCCCTCGACCCGATCAGGTCGTTGACGATGCCTTCCTTGCGCTCCCCAGGGATCCGGGGATCAGCAAGCGCGTCGGTCAGCTCGGTGTTGCTATTGAGGCCAGTCAGCGCACGATACATTTCGTCAATTGCTGCTGCCGCATCAGCTTCTGATGCTGCGATGTCCAAGAGGGCGGCCGCGAAGCCGTCGACCTGGCTCACCTTTGACGCTGCGGTTCCCATTGCTAGCGCACCCCTCCAAGTTCGTCGATATAGCGGTCAACAAGCTCACGCTGCTGATCCGCATCGATTGTTGAAGCAACAACGCGTTGGGCGACATCGATGGAAAGATCTGCGACCTGTCGCCTCAATTCATCTGCCACTCTGGCACGGTCAGCAACGACCTCGTCGGCAGCACGCACCTTGATGGCCTCAGCCTCGGCTTCAGCTCTGGTGACAATGTCTGCTTTGACCGCCTCACCTGCTTCACGAGCGTCTGCGACAATCTTGGCAGCTTCCTGCTTCGCGCCAGCAACCTGTGCCTTGTAGTCGTCAAGGAGAGATGTTGCGTCGACCTTGGCCTGTTCCGCAGCGTTCAGTTCGCCCTTGATGGCAGCCTGGCGCGCTTCAAGCGTCTCCTTGATAGCGGGAAGCGCAAACTTCCACACCACAATAAAGATCAGCGCAAACGCGATAATCCCAGCGATGAGCTCTTCCGGCGCCGGCAAGAGCAGCGCTGCGCCACCCGATTCCTCAGCGACCTCTTCCGAGATCAACTCAGGTTCAGCGGTGGCGAGGATCCAATTCCATGCCTGATACATGCTCAGCTCCTAAGCGATGAAGAAGAGAACGAAACCGATAAGCGCGAGCGCCTCGGTGAATGCGATTCCGAGGAACATCGTCGTCCTGGCGACGCCTGCCGCCTCTGGTTGACGGGCCATTGCCTCGATGGCAGATCCCGCGACTATGCCGATACCGATACCCGGTCCGATCGCTGCGAGTCCATACCCGACAAGCTTCAGTGCCCCTGCGATTGCATCTGCTGATGCGAAATCCATGTGACTGGTCCTTCCTTGCTTACTTAGTGCTCTGGATAGAGAGATGTTTGTACGTACACAGCTGACAAAAGGGTGATGATGTATGCCTGGAGCATGATGACGACGATCTCGAAGACGAAGATCCCGAGTCCCATAACGAACCACGCAACACCTATTCCGGCCTTGAAGCCGATGTTTCCTGCATTCGACATGAACACCCAGCCTGAGACAAGCAGAAGCGTCAACATCAGGTGACCGGCGACGAGGTTTGCGAACAACCGAACGGCAAGCGTCAACGGACGAATAAAGAGGGTCGAAACGAATTCGATCAAACCCACGAGTGGGCGCAGGGCCAACGGGACGCTCTTTGGCCAGATAATCCCAGTGAAGTAGCCAATACCCTGGCGCTTGATACCGGCAACCACAAACACGACCCACGTGATCGCAGCCAGCATGACAGGGAGCGCCATTCGAGACGTCACAGGGAAATTCACTCCAGGGGTGACCTCATACAGGTTGCCGACGAGGGCAAAGAGGAAGACGGAAATCAGCCAAGGCGCGTACTTTGCGCCTTCCGGCCCGATGATGTCGATGGCGATACCTTCCTTCACGAACGAGACAAGACCTTCCACCATCGTTTGGAGTTTGCCTGGGAGAACTGACTTCTTGCGAAGACCGAAGAACAGCAGCCCAGAAACGATGACCGCAATCATGAGAATGAGGAAGACGGTTCTCGTGATTGGGAACCCGCCAATGGAGAACATTGCCTCACGAAACTCGAACAGCTCGTTGACATTCGAAGGTGCACAGATGATGTCAACAGCTGGGTCGCACTCGGCTGTGGCAAGTATCAGCTCCACTCAAGTTCCTTTCTTGCTCCTCGGACCACTGCTAGCGACTCAATCACAAGCAGTCCCAAGAAGGCGACGATCGCTGCCACTCCCATGGCCCTGCGGTCAACCTCAAAGACCCACGCTACGGCGAACATCGAAAGGGCGATGAAGCCCATTCTGATGAAGAATCCGAACAGAGCGACGGCATGATAGGTCTGCATGGACACTGTCGCCGCTCGCGATAACAGCCACCCTGCCAGAAGAAAGTTCAAGACAACGATGAGCACACCGGCGGCTGCCGAGAGCGCCGCGGCCAGATCGGAGACCAGCCAAGCGAAAACCACGATGAGCGGCCCAACGATCAAGGCAGGCTTGATGATGTTGAGAGCCATCGCCGATTCGACGTCTACCTGGACAGGGAACGGTTTCGTGTAGGCCTCTGCCGAGGCGGCATCAAAGTCCATCGCGGATCCTGATCGCTTCGGA
>JAQCAA010000084.1 GCA_027728645.1 Actinomycetota bacterium
TTCCTTGGCCGCGATGATGGCCTCTGGGTCGTCAAAGAGACATCAGGAAACTGGGGAGCCGACATCGTCTTTGACGGCGAGCAGGCCCCAGATGGCAGCCGCGGTGTAGCCCGAGTTCCAAACGATCAAATCGACATCGTCGTCGAATCTGCGGAAGAGTGCCCCGGCGAATGCATCATGATCGAGCCATTCGACCAAGAAACATTCGATAAGCGGGGCGCCTGAAGCCTTCGGCTAGACCCGTCTCAACCTCGTATGTAGCCTTCGAGTTGCTCGATGAGGAACTTCTGCTCCTCTATGACGGCTCCCACGACATCACCGATTGAGATAACGCCAAGCAGCACCCCGTCCTCGACGACTGGCAAGTGCCTGAAGCGGTTGTCCGTCATCAGCGCCATGCATCCGCCAACGGTTTCAGTCGGTGTCACAGTCACGGGATCGGGGGTCATTATCTCCGATACCGACGTCCCCCTCGATTCTTTCCCGCGGAGAATCACCTTGCGTGCATAATCGCGTTCCGAGACGATTCCGACGAGAACGCCGTCGTCAGCCACCACCAACGCCCCGATGTTCTTGTCCGCCATCACCGATAGCGCGTCGAGAACGGACATGTGCCCTGGCACACTCCACACCTCTCGCCCTTTGTGCTCAAGAATGTGGGCCACTGTCTTTTGCATCAGACCTCCTGAGGCGAATCTACCAACCCAAACACGAGCGTGCACGAATCGCATCGCTTGGCGTGTTGGTACGATGGCAACCGAAAGAGCGGAGCAGTGGGTTGGAATACAAATACATTGACTTCTGGTCAGAGGCCGGCATCGGCTTTATCGCGCTCGACCAGCCGGCGCATCTCAACGCACTCTCGTTCGAAATGCTCGCAGAGCTCGTTGAGGTGGCAGCTGAGATATCCAAGTCCGACCTCAGATCCGTGGTATTGACAGGAAACGGATCGTCGTTCTCGGCTGGTTTCGACGTTCGATCATTGCAGCAGGAACTTACTGACGAACCAGACCCCGCCAGGAGATACGAGAAGGCACAGCTTGGCGGCTTGATGGCCGACGCCATCGAGAACCTTCCTCAGATCACTGTTGCAGCGTTGCACGGTCATGTCGTCGGTGGCGGCGTCATACTCGCGGCTGCCTGCGATCTCAGAGTTGCAGACTCCGACACCGTGTTCTCCATCCCAGAACTCGACCTCGGCATTCCCGTCGCATGGGGAGGTGTAGAAAGGTTGGTTCGCGAACTGGGACCGACACTCGCCAAGGAACTCATCCTCACCTGCCGTCCATTCACGGCGAGAGAGGCCCGAGATGCCAGATTCCTCAATGCCATCACCGAACCAGGTGGTGCCATGGAGATCGCCAAAGAGCTCGCAGTCCACATCGCAGAACGTCCCCGCCTTCCCGTCATCACGACGAAACGGCACGTTGCCGAGGTCCTTACGGGGGACATGTCGCGCGATGATGCGATGGGCCTCCTTACCGCGCTCGACGACCCGGAGTCGACAGCCACCAGGACCGCCTATTCGACGCGATTCCTCGATCAACCGTGAGGATCCTTACTGCCGCTGAAACGCGACAGTGCCTCCCAATGGCGGATGCAATCGATGCGATGGAGGACGCGTTCGGAGCGGATCGTCAGCTTCCTCAGCGTCAGCTCATTGGTTCTTCCTTCTTCATGCCAGGAAGGGTTGGAGCCACGTCTGGGATCAAGGTTGTATCCGTCGTCCCAGGCAACCCTGTCGGCATCGTCGCAGTGTTCGATGCAGAGGGCTCCCCGGTCGGCATTGTCGACGGCCCAACCCTCACGGCGATACGCACAGCAGCAGGCTCCGGCCTCGCCACCCGAATACTCGCACCGGTGGCATCGCGGCGCATGGCGATGCTCGGAGCCGGTGCAATGGCGCGGGACCAGATTGCTGCGGTGACACTCGTACGTCCAATCGAGGAGATCGTGGTCTGGAGTCGTGACCACAGCAGGGCAGAACTTCTCGCCTCGGAAGTAGGAGGAACCACCGCGGAGTCGGCAGATGAAGCAGTAGATGGGGCCGATGTGATCACGACAGCCACGCCGTCAAGGAGTCCCCTCTTCAGCGGGCGGTCGCTCGGCAGCGATGGTGTTCACATCAATGCCATCGGGGGATATTCATCAGAAATGATCGAGATACCGGCTGACGTCGTCGTTGAAGCATTCCGCGTCGTCGACGATCGGAGCGCCGCGGCAGTGGAGGCAGGCGATCTCATCAACGCCGGCGTAGAGCCGGACGCCGAGGTTGGTGACCTGCTCGACAGCGTGTGGACGCGAACCCACGCCATCACCCTGTTCAAGTCCGTTGGGATTGCAAGTCAAGACATCGCGGCCGCAGCAGCCGCTCTTGCCAACGCTCAAAGGCTCGGAATCGGCACAGTCGTCTGAAGGAATGACCTAGGCGAGGACGTTGTGCTCGGCCAGTTCGATGGGGTCTCTGTCGATAGAGAAGAACTCCATCGGAACATCAGTGTCAAAGTCAGCTCGCTCCCCTGTAATCCATTGAGCCATCATCGAACCGATGATCTGGGACTCCTTGAATCCGTGACCAGAGAACCCGTTCACTACGGCAAAACCTTCAATGGACGTTGGGCCTACCACCGGTAGAACATCTTGACGGTTCACGGTGTAGAGGCTTGCCATTCCACCTGGGATTCCCTTGTACGGAAGTGACGGAATCCGGTGATGTAATGCATGGATCTTGCTGTCGATGAACGAGCGTTCGGCAGTCTGTGAGTAGCTGTCTGGATCAGCCTCTTCCATCTCGTCTTCCTCAAGTACAGAACCGACAATGATCTGCCCGTCGCCAGCCTCGGGTCGGAAGTAGATCCCACCTGCCGAGTCAGCAGTCACGGGAATCGGACGCGGAACCTCAGGAGGCAGAGTTCTGTACAGCACTTGAATCCTGGTCGGAACAAGGTCCCACGGTATCTCGAGACCAGCCATTGCGTTGATCTGGTTACACCACGGACCAGCAGCGTTTATGACAAGGCCAGCATCAATTCTAGTTCCGTCTGCGAGTACGACCCCTGTCGCTCTGCCAGCTACCACTATGACATCAGCAACCTTCGAGTTGAGCCGAACGTCCACGCCGCGTTTCGCTGCTGCAATTGCAACATCCAACAAGGCGCCCGTGGCGTCAAAGAAGCCGGTGTCCCGTTCAAGAAGGAACCGGTCACCCGGGGCACACTCATGTTCGATCTCACCAGTGAGATCGAACGGGACCATGCAGGTGGAAAGCGCTGGAAACAGTTCCTGGAGGTCGGATGCGCCGACGTCTACAACATCGATTCCTTCAGCTGCCAGTCGCTTCTGATCCGCGGCAACGGCGGCTGGATCCGTGTCCATCATCCATAGGACACCAATGTCGTGGAAGCGGCCGTTCGGGGCATCTGAGCCGACATACTCAGCCCAGTTCCGCCATATCCGGTTGCCGTCTCTCGCTACACGGACACTTTCAATTTTTGTGTAACGCTGGCGAGTGATCGATGACGAACCACCGGTTGAACCCTCGCCAAGTCCGATCCCCTTCTCGTACACGGCGACCCTCAAATCAGAACGCCGTGCAATCTGATAGGCAATCGACATCCCCATGATCCCGCCACCGACAATGGCTACGTCAACTGTTGAAGCGCTCATGTGACAGAGTTCACGCCGAGTCGGCGTCGCCGAGATAGGCCTTGCGGAGGTCCTCATTTGCCACCAGGGCCTCTGCAGTGTCGTCCAACACGATCCTGCCTGTCTGAAGCACATAGCCCCGGTCGGCAATCGAGAGCGCCATGTTGGCGTTCTGTTCGACCATGAACACCGTGACGCCAGCCTTGTTGATCTGTTCGATGATCTCGAAGTTCTGCTGCACGAGGACGGGAGCCAGACCCATCGACGGCTCATCCATCAGAAGGACCTTTGGCTTGGCCATCAACGCCCGTCCGACGGCAACCATCTGCTGTTCGCCACCGGACAATGTTCCTGCCTTTTGCCCCAAACGTTCCTTCACGCGGGGAAACATCTCAAAGATGGCGTCGAGCTCGTCATCGAGATGATCTCTGTCGGTGCGCAGGTAGGCACCAATCTCGAGGTTCTCCTTGACCGTCATGCGCTTGAACAGTCTCCGGTTCTCCGGAACCATCGTGATACCCTTCGCGACAATCTGAGCTGTCGTGGCGCCGGTCATGATCTCTCCGTCGACCACCACATCGCCGCTCGACGGCGCAACCATCCCAAGACAGGCTTTGAGTGTCGTGGTCTTCCCAGAGGCGTTCCCTCCGAGGAGGCAGACCATCTCCCCAGGGCGAATCTCGATGTTGACGTCCTTGAGGACGTGGACCGGTCCGTAGTGGACGTTGACTCCTCTGAACTCAAGAATCGGTTTCGAATCAGGCACTGCCAGCCTCCGCGGGTCGGCCGAGGTAAGCCTCGATGACGTCGGGATTCGTGGAAACAGTCTCGTAGGTGCCCTCGGCGATCTTGACTCCGTGGTCGAGCACGACGACGCGGTCAGACACTTCCCGAACCACCCTCATCTCATGTTCAATGACCACGACGGTGATACCTCGCTCAGTCCTCAGCCGGTCGATCAACTCGGTCATCTCAGCCGTTTCGCGAGGGTTCATTCCCGCTGTTGGTTCATCAAGAAGAAGAAGTTCCGGTTGAGTCCCCATCGCCCGTGCGATTTCAAGCCTTCTGCGGTTGGCATAGGAGAGCACAAACGCTGGTTGATCCCACCTATAGCCCTTGAGGCGCTGGCCGAAGAACGAGAGAATCTCCTTGGCTCGCTCCTCGATTTCTGCTTCCTCTTTTCGGAACCCTCTCGTGTTCAGCAACGTACCGAAGATGCCAGTACTCGTTCGACTGTGCTGAGCGACCATCACGTTCTCGAGGACGGTCATGTTCGGAAAGAGCCGCACGTTCTGGAATGTCCGTGCAATCCCGAGCCCCGTGATCTCATGTGGCTCGTGGCCTCCAATGTTCAACCCATTGAAGACAATGGAGCCAGAATCGGGAGAGAAGTAGCCGGTAATCGTGTTGAAAAAGGAGGTCTTGCCTGCGCCGTTCGGACCGATAACCGAGACGATCTCACCTTTGTCGATATGAAAGTCGACGCCATCGAGGGCCTGCACGCCGCCGAATCCTTTTCGAAGCTGGTCGATCTGGAGGATGTGGCTCATGCATCGTCCTCCTCTTCATCCGTCCCAGGCGTTCCCGTCAGCCATGCATCCTGATTCAACTCTTCGTGGCGGAGTTCCCTTTGTCTTCGCACGCTCGGCCAGAGGCCCTCTGGACGTTTCAACATCATGATGACAAGGAGAGCCCCATAAATCAGCAACTTGAACTGCCCGAACTCTTGGAGCAGCCCGGGCTGTGTGGGACCACCGAGAACGCCGATGAGAACAACAGCGCCAACGATGACACCTGCGATAGAACCCATACCACCAACGATCACAATGACGAGGATGATGATCGATACCAGAAGCTTGAAGGAAATCGGGAACACTGATCCAACCTTGACGGCAAATATCATCCCAGCAAAGCCGGCGAGGACCGCACCAGTTACAAAGGCTGTCAGCTTGACAGCCGTCGTGTTGATCCCCATGGCCTCTGCAACGTCCTCATCCTCTCGCAGCGCCGACCATGCCCTCCCTGTTCGTGAACTCTGAAGTCTCCATGCGACGTAAATCGCAATCACTACGAAGACTGCGGTCAGGTAGAAGATCGACTGTGAACTCGTGCCCTGGATCTCGACAGGCCCAATGGCGGCACTTGGGATGTTTGTAACTCCCTGGGCCCCGCCAAAGTACGGGGACAACCAGTCGGAAAGAAACAAGATTCTCACAATCTCCCCGAAGCCAAGCGTCACGATCGCGAGGTAGTCGCCGCGCAATCTGATGACGGGTGTTCCAACGAGAATCCCAGAGATCGCTGCCATAACCAACACCACGGCGACGATCACCCAACCTTTCCAAAACCAATCTTCCCAAGAGAAGAAATCCAGGGTCAGTTCCGGCACCCAGTACGGAGAGAGCGGGGAGGTGAGAATGGCGGTCGTATAGGCACCGACGGCAAAGAACGCTACATATCCGAGATCGAGTAGTCCGGCTGACCCGACAACGATGTTGAGTCCGAGCCCAAGCAGCACAAAGAGCCCGACATTGGCCAAGAGCTCGTTTGTGAGGCCACCGACGACCATTGGGACGAAGATCACGGCAAGTATCGCGACACCAGCAGCGACCATATTCTTGCGGAGCAACACCTCCTTCGGTTGGCTCATCCTCTCCTGGCGACGTTGGTCAAACGTCTTGTCAGATGACTGAAAGCCTGCAGCACCAAAGATCGCGCCAAGAATGATCGCAGCACCGGTTGTGAGCCCGCCGTTCTTGGCGTACATGAAGTCTGTGACGAACTCAACACGAAGACCCTGAGACAGGTCAATAATGACCGCCTCAAGCATCGCGACAATCGCGACTCCAACGAACGCCCAGCTGAGCATGCGCTTGACCCTGGCCGACACCACTTGTGCTGCTCCTCCGCACAGTCCGAGCAATGCACACCCAACGATCCAAATCGCTGCTGCAACACCGATACCGCGGTCGAAGGTCAAGAGATCAACAAGTCTCGGCAGCAAGTTGCTGAAGATGTCCGTCATATCGTACGTGTCGATCAAGACGATGAAGAACGAAAAGCACAGTCCAGCGAGCGCCCCAGTGACCAACCCGGAAAGGAGGTCGCGTTCGCCCTTCACCGGAGAAATCCCACCGTCAGGCGTTGGCTCTGAGGCCGCCGTGAAACCGAAGAAGACCGGCACCCATACGAGAGCGAGGTAGCCGAGACTCAGCCACGGGTCAATCATTGTGCGCTCATCAAGAACCGTAACCATGCCAATGGCAGCAATGAACGACAGCATGAGCCCCGCAAGTGCTCCAGATCGCAGAACCTTTTCCCAGTCCACATCCGTCATCGGTCTGACATCTGGCTTGCTGGGCGGCGCTGCAGAATCTGTCATCATGCTCGGTCCTCCTCTCCGAGTTGTTCACCGAACAGACCGGCTGGTTTGAAGATGAGCACCAACACGAGTGCCGTGAAGGCCACAACGTCCTTGAGTTGGCTCAGCCCAGGAATCTCAACCGACCAACCGAATATGCCAGTGATTCCGAGCAACATCACTGCGGCGCCGACCACCACGAAACCCCTGCGGTGGACAGCTCGGGCCGCTGCTGCAACAAACCCACCAGCAACGAGAAGTGTGACACCGAGCGCGGTGGGAATCTGCCATGCAAGACCCCTAAGCACCACATTTGGCCCGACTCCTTCGAACAAACCGAGGAGGATGCCGCCGAAGAAAGCGCCGACGATGTTCCCGATACCCCCAAGGACGGCTGCGGTGAAAGCCTTGATACCCGGCAGAAACCCCGTGATGTATGAAACCCCTCGGAAGAGTATCGCCCACAAAATGGCGGCAACGCCTGCCATCGCTCCGCCGACGGCAAAGGTCATCACGATTACCCTGTCGACATTGATCCCCATGAGCGAAGCGATTTCTTTGTCCTCGGCAACCGCCCGCATCGCACGACCAGTCGTCGACCTCTCAACAAACAGCCAGATCATCGACACCGACGCAATCACGACGACGGTGATTGCGGTGCCGGAGACCTGAAACCCCAAAATATCTCTCTGATCCCTCAGCCAATCTGGTGCTGGCGGATAACTCCTCACTGCTGGACCGATAAGGAGCAGAACGGCGTTCTGAAGGAAGAACGAGACTCCGATCGAGGTGATAAGCGGAATCAACCTCGGGGCGCTCCTGAGCGGTCGATATGCGATCTTCTCGATCAATACGGCAGCGAACGTCGAGGTCGCCATCGAAGCGATCAGAACGATCAGGATGGCCAAAATGAAGTTCCACTCCCAGAAGCCAACCTGCTCGAGGGCGTCCGCTGTGAAATAGCCGACGATCGCGCCCACCATGAATACCTCACCGTGGGCGAAGTTGATGAAGCCAAGAACGCCGTACACCATCGAGTAGCCAAGAGCTATCAGGCCGTACATCGACCCCTGAGCGATACCGGAAACAATCAACTGTTTCCATGCGGCCGCACTGAGGCCGTTGCCCTCGATGCCGAGCGCTATCGCTCCTATGAATCCCCATACGATGACGAAGATGGCCATGACACGGATAGCCCACAGGAACGAATCCGTCCACGAAAAGCGGAATCCTCTAGCGGTGCCTTGTGTGGCGGTACTGGTTGTCATGACTGGTGCGATTCAAGCAGAAAGCCGGCGCCTGTGTAGGCG
>JAQCAA010000085.1 GCA_027728645.1 Actinomycetota bacterium
AGCCGCTGCTTCTTCGAGGGAGGGATCAAGCTGACCGAGCCGAGCCCGCACCACGATCGCAACAAACGAGATGCTGAATGCGATGTGGCTAAGAGAGATGGTGCTGAGACCGAAATTGAGGTCCAACCCGACACCGGACAGCATTCTGAATGCCGCCGCAAAGAACAACAGCATCATCACCGCCATGGTGACGTCGGGGATTATGACAGGCATATAGACGAGGCCGTCGAAGGCCTTGCGGCCGCGGAACCGGAACCGTTCGAGCGCAACGGCAGTGGCGGTACCAAGTACGGTCGAGACTGTTGTCGAGATGACAGCAATGATCATCGAGTTCTTGAGAGCGTTCATCACCGCGTCGTTCTGAAACATCTCCGTGTACCAGCGGAACGAAAAGTCCGTCCAGATCCCAACGTTGTTGTTCTCATTGAAGGAGAAGACAGCCAAGACCACGATTGGTGCGTACAAGAAGGCGAACACGACCCATGCGTGGGTCGCTAGCAGGCGCTCCACTGGACTCTTCGATCGGATTCCGACACTCATAGGTTCTTCGCCCCGGTTCGGAAGTAGATCACGGTCGCGCCAAGCATCACGGACAGGACAGCGAACGACAGCGCTGAGCCAAACGGTTGATTACGAGCGGCGAGGAACTGACTCACGATGTAGTCGCCAAGCAGGGTTGTCTTCGCACCTCCAAGAATCGCAGGTGTCACATATGCACCAAGCGTCGGGATGAATACGAGAATGGATCCTGCGACCACACCTGGCATTGAGATCGGGAGTGTGATCCTGCGAAACGCCTTCCATCCTGATGCGTAGAGGTCCCTCCCGGCCTCCACCAAGCTCCAGTCCATGCGCTCAAGCGCGGCATACAGAGGGAGAACCATGAAGGGAAGGAAGCCGTAAACCAGTCCGATCAGGACGGCGGTATTGGTGAACAAGATCCGGAAAGGCTCTCCCCCTAGAGCCTGTGAGAGCTGCGAAAGAGGGCCATCCGTACCGAGTAACACTCGCCATGCGTACGTGCGGACGAGAAAATTCGACCAGAAGGGGATCATGACGAGCACCAATAGCAAATACCTGGTGCGTCCAACTCGCGTGGCCATGTAGTACGCAAGCGGATACGACGCAACCAAGCAAATGATCGTGGTCGTGCCTGCCAGAACGAGGGACCGGACGGCGATCTCGCCGACGAGCGGGTCCCATAGCCTCCGATAGCTATCGAGGTTCCAGCCTTCGAGCAGGGTCAGGCCGGTGGAGCTCCTCGTCGCAAATGAGTAAACGAAGACGATGACGAGCGGTACTGCGAAAAACAGAATGAGATAGAACGCAGCCGGAGAGGCAATCAGCATGCCTCTACGAGCGTTTGCCTTCTCGGAATCGCGTTCGAGCTCTGGCGTAACGGCCTCGACAGGCGCATTCTCGAGGTCGACCGGCACCGCTAGTCCTCCACCACGGTCGTCGCCCCTGCGTTCCAGGATACGAAGACCCTTTCGCCTGCATCGAAGCGCTTAACACTCGGTCGATTCTCTTCCTTGACCTCGATGCTGCCAGCGGCCGTATCCACGTCGTAGAAGTAGAAGTCACCGTGATAGATCCGGCGCGTGACCGTTCCCTCAACCACATTGCGGCCCTCTGGAGGACTGCCGTCGCCAGGATGAAGGGCGAATCGTTCTGGGCGAATCGCGATGGTGACGGGTACGCCCGATGGCCTGCCCGTTTCGGCCTCAACATGGGTCCCTCCGCCAAGTGCAACAGTGTTGACGTCAACGACTGTGGCGTTGATGAGATTGATCTCGCCGATGAAGTCTGCGACGAACCTCGATCGAGGGGATTCATAGAGCCCCTGGGGACCATCAACCTGGAGGAGTCTTCCCTCACTCATGACCCCAATTCGGTCGCTCATGGTGAGCGCCTCCTGCTGGTCATGTGTGACGTAGATGAAGGTGATCCCAACACGATCTTGAAGCTCTTTGAGTTCAATCTGCATCGACTGACGAAGTTTGAGGTCCAGGGCGCCGAGGGGCTCGTCCAAGAGGAGAACCTCTGGCTCATTCACAAGAGCCCTCGCAAGCGCGACCCTCTGGCGCTGACCTCCTGAAAGTTGTCTCGGCCGAGCGTCAGCTCTGTGCTCGAGTTGGACCATGTCGAGAGACTTCTTGACGCGCTCCTGTATTTCGGATCCACTGACTTTCTGCATGAGGAGACCGAACCCAACGTTCTCTGCGACCGACATGTGAGGGAACAGCGCGTATGACTGAAACACGGTGTTCACTGGGCGTTTGTTCGGAGGAAGCAAACCCATTTCGGCGCCATGAATCTTCAATGAACCTGCGGTTGGGTACTCAAAGCCACCGATCATTCGCAGGGTCGTGGTCTTTCCACAACCCGATGGGCCGAGCAGCGAAAAGAACTCGCCGTCGCCAATGGAGAGGCTCAAGTCGTCGACCGCAACAATGTCGCCGAAATGCTTTGATACACCTGTGAGTTCAACAGCCGCCGTCACATGCACCCGCTCTGGTCATGGCATTAAGAGGGCAGGGCCACATTCCCCGTCCGGCATGCCTTTCTCGTTCTTGTCGTAGCGGGTTACCCTACCGAATCAAACGAACCTGCGAAGGGGTCCGATTGCGGTCCGGCACTGCTCGATCCACCTCTCCATCGATTCCATCGTTAAACACCGCATCGACGGCAGTATGGCGTGTGACATTCCGCTTCGCAACTGATACGCTCAAAAGCACGACAACCGCACAACACGAAGAAACGAGACCAGATTGCCCTTCGACAAGATGCTCATAGGCGGCGAGTGGAATTCAGCTTCGTCAGGAACCACGTGGACGCTGGTGAATCCCTCCACCGAAGACGAGCTTGGTTCCGTCGCGTACGGTGATGCAAAGGATGCTTCCGATGCCATCGACGCGGCAAGTGGGGCATTTCTCGGTTGGGCAGCGCTTGGACCGTACAAACGAGCAGAGGTTCTCCATCGCGCTGCAGATCTTCTGGCCGAGAGAGCAGATGAGTACGCTGTCATCACCTCAGAGGAATCTGGGAAGCTACTCAGCGAATCCAGGGCAGAATGGCTTTCGGCTCCGAATTACCTGCGTTTCGCGGCCGAGGAGGCGAAACGAATCGGCGGACGCATCATTCCAGCAAGGAATCCAAGTCGCCGGATTGAAGTTACGTACAGCCCTGTTGGGGTTGTCGGTGTGATCGCCGCATGGAACTTCCCTATCTACAACGTGAACCGGGCCGTGTCCTCTGCGCTCGCAGCGGGATGCACGGTTGTCGTGCGACCGAGCGAATACACGCCGAGGTCAGCATTTGCCTACGCACAGGCACTCGTCGACGCTGGCGCTCCTGCTGGCGTGGTGAACGTAGTCAACGGCGACCCACATGGCATGGCCCAGGAGATGCTCGATGACCCACGGCTGCGAAAGATCCAATTCACAGGCTCAGGGCGCGTGGGAAAGTTGTTGATGGACGGAGCCTCTCGCACAGTCACCCAGCTATCGCTTGAACTTGGTGGGAACGCTCCCGTGCTCGTGATGCCCGACGTGCCCGATATCTCAGCCGTTGCGAAGGGGGCTGTCTCAGCGAAGTACCGCAACGGTGGTCAGGTGTGCATTTCACCCCAACGCTTCATCGTCCACGAGTCGCTGGTCGAAACCTTCACATCTGCCGTGGCTGACCACACAAGGTCGCTCACTGTTGGCAACCCGATGGAATCGTCGACAGACGTGGGACCAATGATCAACGCAAGCCAGCGCGATAGGGTCGAAGACATTGTCAACCGCACAGTCGACAACGGTGGGCTTGTACAAACAGGTGGACACCGAGTGCCTGGTGACGGGTACTTCTTCGAGCCGACGGTCATGAGTGGGAGCCTCCTCGAATCGCCAGTGATGACCGAGGAGATCTTTGGTCCAGTCCTGCCTGTCATTTCGTTCAGCGATGTCGATGAGGCGTTGGCGATTGCAAACAGCGTCGATCACGGCCTCACCGGCTACGTCTGGACTGCCGACCTCAAGACGGCCATGAATGTCGCAGACAGGCTCGAATACGGGATGATCGGAATCAACGACTGGTATCCGTCGGCTCCGGAAGCACCCTTCGGGGGTGTGAAACAGTCCGGTCTCGGTAGAGAATCCGGTACGGAAGGTGTCTTCGAGTACCTTGAAGCCAAGACGCGCTACTTCGGAGGTCTTTGACAGTGCGCAACATGAGAGTGCTCGAAGCCAGCGGAACTCCCAATGCCATCGGGAGAGCCCATGGTGAAGCATTCGGTCAGGAGATTCGGTCGTACATGCACGACCGGAGGGAACTGTCCCTTCTGGGCACGTCTCTCTCCGCTTCTGAGGTGACCGAGATAGCAGAGGCCATGCTTGACGCACACCGAGACTACGACCTTGACCTGTTCGACGAGATGGTCGCAATGGCGGATGCGGCTGAGATCTCACCAGCAGAAGCCATCATCGTTGGCGGCTACACGGACTTCATCGATACGGTTCGCGCGGTAGCAGACGGGAAGGCGATGGAGGACACCTGCACCGCTGTGATCACACCAAATGAGCAATCGGGCGGGGCAGGATTTCTTGCTCAGACTTGGGACATGCACGCTTCTGCAACACCGCATGTTTTCATGCTCGATGTGCGCCCAGTCGGCGCACCGAGGGCCCTCGCATTCACAACACACGGCACTGTCGGTCAAATAGGCATGAACGAAGCTGGCATAGCTGTAGGAATCAACAACCTGACAGTTCTCGACGGGGGAATCGGCGTCACCTGGCCATTTGTGGTTCGGAAGGTCCTTCGTCAAACGGCCTTCGACGATGCGCTTGCATGCATTGTCGACGCCAACCTCGCTGGAGGACACAACTTCCTTCTCCGCGACGATCATGACAGGGGCGCCTCGGTGGAAGCGACCCCAACACAAACGGCCATTGCCGAACTCGGCAGCGGTCCACTCGTTCACACGAACCACTGTGTGTTCCCAAACACCCAAGGAATCGAAGCCTCCCGGCCGGCGGAACTCAACGCCAACTCACTCAGTCGGCTTGCTGATGCCACCAGCCTGCTCCAAGACAACGAGGTCCACACTGCGGATTCGTTGATGACGCTTCTACGAGACGAGAGCTCGATTTGTCGCCATCCGGACCCGCCATTCAATTATGAGAGTTCAGGCGCCGTCATCATGTGTCCGCGTACCAGAGACATGTGGGCGGCGTGGGGCATCCCGTCGGAGTCAGACTTCGAACACTTCGACGTCTAGCCCGACCAACGGATCCGGTTATTTCCGTTCCACAGATCCAGAAGCTCCTCATCGCCTACCAGACTGATGGTCTTGTCGCCGGGACGGTTCCATAGAACCAAATACAAATCAGAGGCGTCTCCAGCGAGTGTGGTATCGGCGGGTGCCTCACCGCGAATCGTGACGACTCCCTCGGGGCTCATGGTGATGTGCCAGGAGTCGCCCGTGTCCTCGGCGTGAACCGCCATCGTACGAGGCGATTCGACAGGGAACTCCGTTCGGCGTTGGGCGAAGCCGACCACCAATTCGTCGATCCCGTCCGAGGCAAAGACCGGGTCGAAACCATCTCCGCTTCCCATCGCATATTGGGCGTCGAATCGATGCACGGCCGTCTCGTGCGCTTGGCGTCGCGCCCACATAGCGAGTGGCGATGGAGCAGGCAGGAATGTGAACATGTCATCGGTCGGCGAGGCTGCCTCGAGCGACCGAAGGAGGTTGGCGTTCGTCTCAAGATACCAGTCGACTAGATCATCATCGTCGGGCCAGAACACTGCCAGCTCAGGCCAAGCCTCGGTGCTTTCTGAGATGTCGTCCTGCCAGATCTTCGTTGCCTTCCTTGCGACCCGTGCGGCGGCCCACAGGTGGATCTCGCTCAGATGACGCACTAAATCGCGCATGACCCAGCCAGGACATGTCGGGATTTCGACGTCGAGGCCACTGCTCTTGGCTGCCTCAGCGAACAGCTTCGCTTCCTGTGCAAGGGCTGTCGTGTGCTCCGCTATCTCCATGGTGTTCTCCTTGTTGATGGACCGGCGGGTTGCGGATGCGACTCCTCTATACTGCATCTTGCAGGAAGTATATACTGAAGAATGCAGTAAGGCAAACCATGGCACCAAAACCGACCACCTCGTCGTATGCGGTCCTCGCACTCCTCAACCTGAAGCCCTGGACCGGCTACGAACTCACCAATCAGGCGCAGCGGAGTCTTCGGTACGCCTGGCCAAAGTCAGAACGTCTCCTCTACTCAGAGCCGAAGAAACTTGTCGAACTCGGGTACGCCACGACCTACGTCGAGGAATCTGGCAAACGCAGCCGGAACGTCTACGAGATCACAGAGGAAGGCCGCCTTGCGCTCACGCAATGGACGAGAACGAGAACGGAGCCTCCTCGCTTGGAGATCGAGGCGCTTCTCCGTCTCCTGTTCGCCGATAACGGAACAATGGAAGACCTTCACCGCGCGCTCGAAGAACTCGAAGCCGACGTTGGCGAACCCCACCAAGCCATCGTCGAGCTAATGGCGTCATATCTCGATGCAGGACACCCGTTTCCCGAGCGAACCCACCTCTCAGTCCTGTTTGCCACGTTCCAGATCGAGATGTTCAAGAGCATCGAACGATGGATCAACTTCGCACGCGACGAAATCGACCAGTGGCCATCTACGAGCCATCTCGGCATAACCGAACGCACGGGAGAATTGACGCGTCTGCTCGCCAACGACAGGTCTCCCCTCGACACCTAGCACCAGAGTTCGAGGGCGCAGTTCGCCTGAGGGTTTTCGCTCCTAGGATTGCACCATGACAGACTGGATCGAATCGACACTCGGCATTTCGGGCGACGTCGCCTATCGAATCACGGGAACGCTGGTACTGCTCATCGTCGTCATTGTGCTGCGGTGGATCGTTGCCAGATGGATAAGCCGCAAGGTCACTGAACCAGATTTGATGTTCCGCGCCCGCAAGACCGCGACGTATGTTGCGACTGCGGTCTTCGTGGTAATCATTTCCTGGCTCTGGCTTCCCTTCTTCGACGATCTCGGCACGTTCCTTGGACTTCTGAGCGCGGGACTTGCTATCGCTCTGGCTGACGTCTTCCTCGACATAGCGGGTTGGTTCTTCATTGTCTTCCGGCGCCCGTTCAAAGTCGGGGATCGCATCGAGATCGACGGCACTGCTGGCGACGTCATTGACGTCAGGGTCCTCCGCTTCACGGTCCTCGAGATACGAAACTGGGTCGACGCCGACCAGTCGACTGGTCGCATAGTCCACATTCCGAACGGCAGCTTGTTCAAACACCCGACAGCGAACTTCACCGAGGGGTTCTTCCACATCTGGCACGAGATCCCCGTCATCGTCACATTCGAGTCAGACTGGAAACTCGCCGAGTCGCTCATCATGGAGTCCATGGCGCCAGTGGCTCTGAGCGAGACCGAACTGCGGAAACATGAACGTGTCGTAAGCGCGGCGAGGGATTATCTGATCCAGTTCAAGGAACTGAAGCCGATCGTCTATGTTTCGACCACCAAAAGCGGGGTACTGCTGACCGGGAGACTCTTGGTGGAAGCGAGAGCCAGGAGGAACGTGGAGGACGGCATCTGGAGGTCGCTACTCGACAAGATCAACGACGAACCGACCGTCGCTCTGGCCTACCCGACCGAGCGACGAGTGATCTCTGATCCAATACAGGTTGAGAAATCGGCCGCACCGGAGTGAACGCCCTGGCCATGTTTTAAGAGACTGGTCCCGCGCTCGTCAGTGATCTGGTCCCATTTTTGGGGGGAGGTTCGCGGGCCCTTTAGCCGAGACCCAGAATCTGAGCCTTCTTCTTGTTGAACTCATCATCGGTAAGGATGCCCTGATCCCGAAGGGCAGCCAGCTGTTGTAGCTCCTCGATGTAGCCTGCAGAGGGGGCCGAATCCGCCTGCGGATGCGCCACCGGCTCGCTATTTGCCTCACCAGACTCGCCGCCACCGACTTCCTGATCAGCTGCCGTGACGGCCTGCTTTTCGATATTGAGCTCGGTCATCGCCTGCTCGAGTTCGGCGTCTTCGAGCTCTTCTGGATCAACCCCTGTGTGCTCTTTGATCCGATCGGCGTCCTTCGTCGACATCTTGTGCGAACCGTAAGCCACCAGCCCACCGATCAACATGACGCGGCGGCGACGTCTCCGTCGACGGGTACGAGCCATCTGCCTTGCAACTGGGGGGCGTCCGATTCCTCGTCGTCGTGGCACGGGTTCTCCTTGTCGTGTTCTCGGCGTTCATTCTACCCCTCG
>JAQCAA010000086.1 GCA_027728645.1 Actinomycetota bacterium
TCGTGTAGCCACCGAGCGCGACCGCTCGCGATGAAGTGAGGTAGTCCTCTTTGTATTCATACCCGGGCACCCGGGTATGAGCGTGCAAGTCGATCAGGCCGGGAAGCACCCACAACCCAGTGGCATCGATCTCGGAATCGGCTGAGACCTGCGAGTCCCTGGCAAGTAGCGCTGAGATTCGCTCTCCGTCTATGAGCACGTCGGCTTCTAACGCACCCTTGGGTGTCTGAATAATGCCGTTGCGGATGCGAAGGGTTCTGGCCAATGGAGTCTCCTGATAGCGTGCCTTCGACAATAGCACATTCGCTCTTGGCCCTTGTCTTGGTTGGGACCGTTCGCCTGGATACGCCTGAACAGGTTTGCTCAGCGGTCCTAACAGCAGTTCGCAGGACCGGAATCCCCGGTTTCCCCGATTCGAGCGAGTGCGGCCTTGGGATCGGCCCCAGCCTCAACGAGCGACCACGGTTGTGACCAGCAAGCGGAGAAATTTTGGATTCAGGCATGGTCCTGTGCCTCGAGACACGATACTTCGAACTCGGTTGGGGAGAACTCCAGGCCGAGGACACATTTCTGGTGACGACTTCTGGATTTGAGTTGCTGACGCAGGCAGATCGATCGACGCACTTATAGAGCGAGGCCGGCAATGAGCGTCGACGCTCCCAGTCTTGAGGAAGAACGCAATGCCAGGATTGCTGCAGCCATAGGTCGCCTCAGCGCTCATGATGTCGAGTGGGCAGATGTTTTGTATCTACGTCCTTGCCGCATGACCAAACGTGAGGTGCTTGATCAAAGGACACGTGAATTGTGTGCGGTCGCTGCCTCACGGTCCTCGATCGGCCAGATCCCGGAGCTGACCATATGGTCGTGCTTGCCGGCCTAGCCCGCATAGCCTTCGACCGGTATGGCGAATTGTTGTCAGACGTCCTAAATCCTCGAATCGAAGGCCTTTGCTGATGTTTCCGGCTGTGATCTAGTTGGCAGACAGTTGGCATGGGGTATTGGAACAGGGGTGTCCGAGCGGTGAGGCGTGGGGAGACCGATTTGAGCGAAGCTCCATTACGCTACGTTTCGAACCTCTGGACCCCACAGCTCATACCGATTCCTCGGACTTCTAATCCGTAGGTTGCACGTTCGAGTCGTGCCGGGGGTGCCGCGAGCTTGCTCGTGGAACATGGTGGCCGTAGCTCAGTCAGGTAGAGCACCGGGTTGTGGTCCCGGGGGTCGCGGGTTCGAACCCCGTCGGTCACCCCAACATCGCCTTCCTCCCTCACAGACAGTGGGGGAGGGGCGCGGAACGAGTTCTCTCCGAGGAGTAAGCGTGAAAACTGAGGTCACAGAGTCTGGTCGATTTGAGCGAACGCTCACGATCTGGATAGGAAGTGAGGAACTCGCAGCTGCCAAGAAGAAGGCCGCAGTGAAGATCTCCTCAAACATGAAAATCAAAGGCTTCAGGCCTGGCAAGGCACCGCTGGCCGTCGTGGAACGCGCGGCAGGTGCTGACTACGTCCGGTCGGAAGCCATTGACGAAGCAATCCAGGGCGTCGTTCCGGCCGCGATCGACGAGGCTGGGCTTGACCCCGTCACCACCCCATCTCTGTCTGAAATCCGTGACGACAATGAGGATGGCACCGTCGAAATCGACGTCGTCGTGACCTTGTGGCCGACCCTCGAAGCTCTCCCTGATCTCGGCGATTTTGAGATCGAGGTGGAGCCGGTAGAGGTAACTCCGGAGGCGATTGAAGAGCAGATCGATGCGCTCCGCAATCAGTTTGCCGAACTCGACGACTACGAAGGTGTTCTGAGTTCTGGCGACTTCGCCATGATCGACATCGCTGTAACAAAGGACGACAAAGACATCGCGGCTGCGGCCGCCAACGACATGATGTACGAAATCGGTTCGCAGTCGTTCATCGAAGGTCTCGACGAGATTCTCGAAGGAGCCTCCACCGGTACCACCGTCGGAGGGGACGGAACCCTTCCCGAGGGGTACACCGACCTCGGTGGCGAACTCGTGAGCCTGTCAGTGACCATCAAGGAAGCCAAGAAGAAGATCCTTCCTGAGCTCACCGACGAAATGGTCGCCGAAGCCACCGAGTTTGAGACGATCGAGGAGCTTCACGAAGCCCTCGAGAAGAACATGCTTGCGTTCAACGTCCACACCCAGCGGCGCCTCCTCCAGGACAAGGTCGTGCAATACGTCCTCAACGAAATCGATCTTGATCTCCCTTCAGCGCTCGTCGACGCAGAGGTTGAGGCGCGAGTGAGAAACCTCGTTTCACGGCTGGAGGGCGACAACATTTCCCTCCACGATTACCTCGGTATTGTCGGACAGAACGAAGAGACCTTCATCGCCACGATGAGGGATCAAGCGGAACACGCCCTCTCGACGCGAGTGCTTCTTGAGAGCATCGGCGCGATCGAGAACTTCGAGGTGACAGACGAGGACATTCGACTCCACATCGAAGCGATGCTTCAGGGCCAGCCGGCCGATGTGGACCAACTTGTGGAGGCCTGGAAGTCGAGTGGTCAAATTGAGTCACTGACCAGTGATATCCTCCGCGACAAGGCGCTCGCCAAACTGATCGATTCGGCAACCCCGGTCGACTCCGATGGCAACGTCGTCGATCTGACTCCGGTCGTGATTGACACGCCAGAAAAAGGCACGCCAGAAGACGAGTCAGCTGACGAGGCCGACGACGAATCTGAAGTAGTAGACACGCAGGACGAAGCAACAGAACAGTCGGAGGAAGAATTATGAGCTATCTCGTCCCAACGGTCATCGAACAAACCCCACGCGGTGAGCGCGCCTTCGACATCTACAGCAGACTGCTCAAGGACCGAATCATCTTTCTCGGTACCCCGATCGACGACGGCGTGGCCAACATCATCATGGCGCAGCTCCTCCACCTCGAAGGTGAGGACCCTGACAAGGACGTAAACCTCTACATCAACTCTCCAGGTGGTTCCACCTATGCGTTGATGGCGATATACGACACGATGCAATTCATCAAGCCCGACGTGGCGACCTATTGCATGGGTCTCGCCGCTTCGGCTGCCGCAGTGTTGCTTGCTGCTGGTGCGAAGGGGAAACGTTATGCCCTAGCTCACAGTCGGATCATGATCCATCAGCCCCATGTTTCAGGTGTCGGGGGACAGGCGTCTGATATCGAGATCCACGCAAGAGAGATTCTCAAGACACGCGAAGACATCAATATCATCCTCGCTGAGAACACTGGCAAGGCTCTCGAAGTCGTGCAGGTCGACACCGAGCGTGACTTTTGGCTCGGACCTGAGGAAGCTATCGAGTACGGTGTGGTGGACTCGATTCTGACTGGTCGTCAGCTCGAGGCTGTCTCCACCTAGGAGCGAAACTGTGGCTAAATACGAAGGCTCTGAACTGCTGAAGTGCAGCTTCTGTGGGAAATCGCAGAAACAGGTCAAAAAGCTCATTGCTGGTCCGGGTGTATACATCTGCGACGAATGCATCGAGCTGTGCAACGAGATCATCGAAGAGGAGCTTTCTGGCACCGAGGAAGTTGCTTTCACCGATCTTCCGAAGCCCCACGAGATCTACGAGTTTCTCAATGAATACGTTGTGGGTCAACCTCAGGCCAAGAAGGTTCTCTCCGTGGCGGTGTACAACCATTACAAGCGGGTGAGGGCAGGTATTCGGGCCACAGACGAGGAGGTCGAGCTCCAGAAGTCGAACATCTTGATGGTCGGTCCAACCGGGTCTGGAAAGACGTTGATGGCCCAAACGCTTGCACGACTCCTCAATGTCCCGTTCGCAATCGCCGACGCAACGGCTCTCACAGAGGCTGGCTATGTGGGCGAGGACGTCGAGAACATTCTTCTCAAGATCATCACGGCGGCCGACTTCGACACCAAGCGTGCGGAGCAAGGAATCATCTACATAGATGAAATCGACAAGATCGCCCGCAAGTCAGAGAACCCTTCGATTACTCGAGACGTTTCTGGCGAAGGTGTCCAGCAGGCGCTTTTGAAGATTCTTGAGGGATCTGTCGCCTCGGTTCCTCCACAGGGCGGGCGCAAACACCCCCATCAGGAACTGATCCAGATCGATACCACCAACATGCTCTTCATCTGTGGCGGTGCGTTTGCCGGACTCGAGAACATCATCTCCAAGCGGGTCGGCGGATCAGCAATTGGCTTTGGTGCTGATGTGAAGTCAAAGCTCGACGCGCGACCATCAGAGATCATCGAGCAGGTGATGCCAGAAGACCTCATCGGGTACGGACTGATCCCAGAATTCGTGGGTCGACTCCCTGTGTTGACAACGGTCGCCGATCTCGACAAGGAATCTCTCGTCCGTGTCCTGACTGAGCCAAAGAACGCAATCACCAAGCAGTACGCCCGCTTCTTTGAAATGGACGGCGTCGAACTCTTGATTACCGACGACGCGCTTGAGGCAATCGCGGAGCAGGCAATGAAGCGCGGCACGGGAGCTCGTGGGCTCAGAGCCATCATGGAGGAAGTCCTCCTTGACACGATGTATGAGCTTCCGTCACGGACCGATATTGCAAGGGTTGTTATCGATGGCGACGTCGTACGCAAGAAGGTCAATCCGACGCTCGTACCGATGCAGGATCTCACCTCCGAGGATCTCCCCGAAGAGCGCACCGCGTAGTCAGGCGGTCAAGCGATGACCGATGCATGGCCTCGAACCGCAAAGGTTGCTTTCGTTGGTTCTCACGGCATCCGCAAGACGACCGCAGTACACGCGTTTGCGAACACGATGCAACGCGCTGGGCGGTCTGTTGAGCATGGTCGTGAGATCGTTAGAGACAACCCGCTCGGCATTAATGAGTCGGCAACAGGCGAGGCCCAACTGTGGGTGATTGTGTCCCAGATTCAAATGGAGCTTCAGCTAGCCCCAAAAGCCGAGGTTCTCATTCTCGACCGTGGCGTCATGGACAACTTCGCCTACTACCTACGGGCAGCCGACGGGGATCCTTTTGACGTTGGACCTCTTGTCACAAAGTGGTCCGAGACCTATGACATGGTCGTTCGGCTTCATCCGAACATCGCGCTGCGCTCAGACGGTGTCCGGTCGACGTCGGACGCGTTCCGAGACGAAATCGAATCGATCCTCGACGAACGTCTGCCATCGTTTGTTGCGACACGGCGTCTCGTCAACCTTGATGCTTCGCAGATAGATGACAGCTTCGACTGGTGGCCACTTGCGGAACGTCTCGCGGCACTCGTCGAAGAACCGCTGTTCGCATCGGGTGTACCTCGAAGGCGGGCGAAACCGACACCAAAAGCGCGACCACCTGTTCCTCAGATGGATCTCGACCTCTAGCGGTTCCGAGACGTCGAGGCTCCCACGGCCCCGATCGTGGACCATGCGCGTGGTCACGTACTCTCGACGACCTCGAAGAGTTGCCACACGTCGTCGACCCCTTTGAGTTCACGCTCGCCGCGGTCAATGAAGTTGAACCCGGAGCCAGCGACGAGGTCCTTCACTGTTCGGGACACGAGAACGTGGCTCGCGCTCGCTTGGTCAGCGACCCTCGACGCGATGTGGACCCCGATGCCGCCGATGTCGTCACCACGGAGTTCGATCTCTCCTGCGTGGATCCCTGCGCGTATCTCAAGCCCGAGTCCGCGTATCTCGCCAGTGAGGGCCACGGCACAGCGAATTGCTCGACCAGGTCCGTCGAATGTCGCGAGGTATCCATCTCCCGTTCCCTTGATCGCTTTCCCACTGAACCGCTCGATTTGTCGTACACACATCTCGTCATGACGGTCGAGCACCGCCCGCCAGGCAGAGTCGCCGAGTTCTGACGCCCGGACCGTCGAATCAACGATGTCGGTGAAGAGGACAGTGGCGAGAACGCGGTCAGGTTGTTTGGCCGATCGTGCTCCTGTGACGAACTCCTCGACCTCAAGGAGCACCTCCTCGGCGTTCTCCATCCATGGCAGATGGGCCGTCCCTTCGAATTCGACGAGTCTGGCGTTTGGCATCTTCTCTGCCATGTACCGAGCACCGCCGATGAGAACCCTTTGATCGCCTTTCCGGTGCAGGATCAGGGTCGGAGTGGTCACCGAAGGAAGCACACCACGTACGTCGGCGGCGGTGTTCATGACTTCGAGCGCATGGGCAGCGGACGGGCTCGCAGCTGACCGGAGGTACCGAGAGAAATCCTGTTTGAACACAGGGTCGTTCGCCATCGAGGGGGCCATGGACTCCCATCCGGATGGCAGTGGCCAGTCGGTGAGCACCGAGTCCAGAGTCAGCTGTCTAGCCGAGTCAGAGGGTGCCCAGGGGTAGTCGGAACGTCGGCTCCGCACTGCATACCCCCCATACAGGATTAACCCTGTTGTCCGTTGGGGGTGTGTTGCCGCATACAAGACGCTCATCACAGAGCCCTCCGAATGCCCGAACATGTACGCCTCGGTGGATCCGACCGCGTCGAGGACAGCTCGCACATCGTCCATCCTGTCTTCAAGCGTCGGAAGGCGGTCGAGCGAGACTCTGTCCGAAAGTCCCACTCCACGCTTGTCGAAGAGGATCAGTCGGCCCATGGTCGCGAGGCGCTCAAGAAATGGACGCTGAAAACGGTCCTGCCACATCATGTCGAGGTGGGATACCCAGCCAGATACGTAGATCAGGTCGGGACCCTCGCCGTCTACCACTTGGTATGCGATGTTCACGTCGCCGCTCAAGGCGTAGTGAACCGGAGGAGGGATTGGGGTCACGCAGGTACCTTGACTGCGGCGCCCGCCTTCCAAACGTGCGTTACCCGATCGCGGCTTCCCCAACCCGAGTTATCGACGAGAGGGTCGAAATCGAGCGCGATCACGTCGGCGTCATAGCCTTCCCTGAGCTGACCCGACAATGGAGCCTGGGGGCCGACGGTTTCAGGGCCGGTTGCGGTCGCAGCCTCTATCGCCTCAAGCGCTGTCATCCCTGCGTCCTGAAGAAGCTTGATCTCAAGTCCGTTTCGCCCATAGAGATCCCCGCTGACGAACAGGTCCGTACCCATCGCGATCTTGACACCTCTGGAAACGGCGATCTTCACTGCGTTGCGATGATGATCGTCGACGAGGTTGAGCTTCTCGTATGCGTAACGCGGCATCGCATCGGCGTCTTCAAGCAGTGTGTCGAGGACCATCCGGGTCGGAACATAGATTGCTCCTTGCTCGACCATCTGGTCTGCGGCGTCCTCATCCATGTAGGAACCGTGTTCGATGGTGTGGACCCCAGCGTCGAGTGCAGCCCTTATGCCAGGCAGACCATGACAGTGTGCGGCGACGACCCGTTCCGCTCGCCCAGCTTCCTCGACGATTGCACGGAGCTCTTCGCCAGAAAACTGCTGGTGGATCGGATGATCGACTTCCGACATCACCCCACCCGATGCGCAGATCTTGATGACCTTCGCGTTGCTGCGGAGGTTCATTCTCACGGCTTTTGTTACTTCTGGGACCCCGTCACAGAGAATCCCGAAGTGGTCGATGTGGTGGAGTGCCTCGATGGGGAGACCATGCACGTCGCCGTGACCACCCGTGGTCGAAAGGACTTTCCCTGCCCCATAGATTGTGGGTCCAGTCACCTGCCTGGCAGCAATGGCCGGCTGAATCTCGAGTCCAAGGCCTCCAACTTCGCGGGCTGAGGTAACACCGCCCATGAGGGTGCGATGCAAATCTCCGACAGCCACAGCAGCCCTTCTCGATGTTGGAAGCCCGATCATTGCCGCGAGGTCAGGTGTGTGGATGCCTGCGAAATGCGCGTGACACTCCCACAAGCCTGGCATGACGACGGGAACCCTGGTCACGGATGCGTTTGGCGTTTCGGGAGACCCAGAGGATGGGCCGGCGTACAGAATCGTCGATCCCTCGATGACGACCGTCCCGTTTCGGATTGGGTCTCCGCGTCCTGGAATCAGCAGATCAGCATCAATACGAACGGTCATGGTTGCCCTTTCTCGGTGACGAACTCAGCCTAGAGCTTCATTCGGGGCTGGCATGGACCAGGCCACGGCGCACCGGCTCCTGGCAGTATCTGCTCAATTCGGAGGTCGTTCTGCCCAGAAAAGTAACTAGTCACCCTGTGCACGACCTTTTGGTTCTTGAGGACACTCAAGTCCGTGCCGTATATGCATATAGCTTCTACCGCATAGCGTCGGTTCGGGAGCGGGCTGTCGGCCCAGGGCAAACGGATGTGGTGGCATCCAGCCCAAAGGTTCGACTTTTAGGAAGGTG
>JAQCAA010000087.1 GCA_027728645.1 Actinomycetota bacterium
AATCGGTTGGTCCGGGACTGATCTCATTGGATACTTCACAGACTCGCTTGGCGTTCCGGTCGCACTTGACACGGATGTGAACGCGGCCGCGATCGCCGAGTATCAAACAGGAGCCGGACGAGGTCTCAGTTCCATGGTGTACCTGACGGTCGGCACGGGCATCGGCGGAGGTGTGATCGCTGATGACAGCGTCGTTCATGGAAACAGTCACCCCGAGATCGGTCACATGTACGTGTCACGGCATCCAAGCGACGACTTCGAAGGAATGTGTCCTTTCCACGGAGCGTGCCTTGAGGGTCTCGCATCTGGCCCTGCACTTGAGGCTCGGTTCGGCTCAAGGGCTGAAGATCTGGACGAGACCGACCAGCGGGCCGCGCTCGGGATGTCTGCGTTCTACCTCGCATCGTGTGCCTGGAATCTGATCAGCACGCTTGACACAGAGGCCGTCGTCATCGGAGGAGGCGTGTCGGAAATGGAAGGATTCCACGATGCGGTCCGCCGACACCTCATCGACCTTTCTGGAAGCTACCGATCCCGACCAATCGATCCCGAGACCTTCATTCGCCCACCTGCCCACGGATCGTTGGCCGGAATCGTCGGGGCAATGATCCTTGCCGAGGTGATCGCTGAGCGTTAACGATGGTCAGTGGTCCATGCCATCGTCGCTTTTGACGGTCCTCTGCATTTCCATGAGTGTGTCGAGAGCCTGGGAGTACAGCGGCATCCGAGCCGGTGCGCAGCAACCGACCTGAAGCCGACCGAGTTGTGATCCAGCGCTCTCGAGGACCTTGATCACGCTGGCGACGTTGACCGTGTCATCTCTGGGTTCGGCAAGCTCGGTCCGGGCAATAGCAAGCGTTCCGGCGAGTTGTTTCATCTGGGGGCTTCGCCCAGGTGCACAACACATCTTGTCAAGGCGAGACACAACCTTGTCGCACTCGTCAAGAGCCTCAAGGGCAGTCCGGGAGTCGGTCATGGTGAAACTATACGGTGGCTCATGCGATGTAATACCTCTCGCTTGCAACTCGAAGTCTGTCAACCAAGAGCGGCCGCCAATCCTGCCGCGGTCGCCTCGCCCATTATGCGGGTGACCTCTTCGGCGAGCCCTCCCGTATTGACATCGATCTGCGTGAAGACGGGACCGTCCATGAAGTTGATCAAATCGCCAGTAAATAGAACGCCATCGACCTCGACGGTAATTGTTCCTGCAGCAGCATCGATGGTCGCTGGAAACACGACCAGCCTCTCGGAGTACGCCAGACCTCCAGGTTCTGCGGCATCATAAAGCTGGGCGGAGAAACTGCCGTCGGCAGCGAAGACGCCGCAACGCAACACACCATCGAATGGTCCGCAACTGACATCATCTCCATTGGTCGCCTCGAAGCCGACGTTGACTGCCACCTGCGGCGGGTCGAAGGTCACCCCAAGGATTCCGTCAATCATCTCGACTACAACCGACTCAAGGTGCACCACGGTGAGCTTGGGATTCGGATCGACAACCGTGACTGGCGCGAGCACAAGCTCAATGGGACCAGCGGGAGCTTCCGTCGTTGTCGTAGTCGATGACGTTGTGGTTGAACTCGTGGTCATCGATGACGTCGCCGGAGGTTGGGGGACTGTCGGTTCGCTTGCAGAAGAACACGAAGCGGTAAGCAGGACGGTGGCAGCCGCAAGTAGGAAGAATCGCAGCCTTTGATTTTCACGGCTAACTCCCCTGTTGAATCAGAGGACCATAGACGGCAGGGAAATGTTGAAGGACGACCGGAACTCGTGGGCCCCCCCGCCAGCCGTTCCCGAGCTAGTGACCACCGTGGCCAGACATCACGGCACAACCGTTGACGACGCCGCTCGATACAATCGTCGTCGCGGGCCTGTAGCTCCAACGGTAGAGCAGCGGACTTTTAATCCGAAGCGTGTGGGTTCGAGTCCCACCGGGCCCACTGCAGGATGCCTCGTGAATGTTCACGACATCGTTCGGGAAGGTCGGACTTTCGGTCACAGAATCCCAACCTCAGCGAACGCAGTGGCCGACTTTGTTCTTTCGAGCAAATTTGGTCCTCGTCTAACCACACTGTTCTTTCTCCGGGATCGAGTCGATTCGCGGGCGCGCTGAAACAGCGGTCACATCAACTTTGTTTCAGGGAAGGGGGTTTACGGGTCGCCCCGCGCTGGGGTATCCAGACCGGCTATCGCAAGCCAAACCGGGGGCCGGGTGTCTAGCCATTCGAAAACGCTCGGCGCATCGACGAGACGGATCTGCTCCTTGCGAATCGAACCAATCAGACGCATGGCATTCTCGGCCGCCACCATGACTCCATAGAGAAGCGCAGTCTTCACGAGACCCCTCACAGCAATGACATCGCCTGACAGGCCATCGCCCGTGTGCACACCTCAGTACTGCTTCCGGTACCGACCTGCGACAGGCCAGTCTCAGGCTATCGGCACGGCTACCAGCCACTTGGGTTTCCAGCTGGTTCGATCTCCCGACTGAGGCGAGCCGTGGGCGTCACACCGTTGCAGCAAATCTGCGGAGATTCTTGCGCCATATCGCACTGAGGACAGGCTTGGCCGCGAGTGCGGTGACGCCACCGCCGAGGTACCACGGGAACCTGAGATCCTCAACCCATGTCATCGTGGTTCCAGCCGAAGTCGACTCAAGCGTGAACGCTCCAGTCCCAGAGACCAGCCCACGATGGTCAACCGCCATGACGCTGTGCGGCACCCACTCAGTGAACTCCATGACGTCGAGAAGCCTGAATGGACCGACCTTCGTCTCGACCTCAATCACCGTACCGACGCCTCTGGTTGATTCAGACGCAAACGCTATCGACTCAGCATCTGACATCCAGTTGATGTGGCGCTCGAGAGCTTCAAGCTCCTGCCACACACGCTCAACGCTTGCATCGATATCGATTCTTACGACCACTCTGGCCACACGATCTCCCTTGTAGAACACCGCTTGTTCGTTTTAGTACAAAATTTCAGACAAATCGCCATCCAAGACACGAGACGCCTCCGTACACACAGTACACCCGACAGACGGGTGGTACCGAAAGGAAACAATCAAATGAAAAAGCGAACATCTTTCTTCGCTCTCGTTGCGGTTTTTGCCCTAGTCGTTGCAGCTTGCTCGTCAAGCTCGGACGAAACAACGACCACGACGGAAGCAACGGAAAGCAGCACCGTTCTTGACCTCGCAATCGAGGCAGGCCAGTTCTCGATTCTGATCGCAGCAATCGAGGCAGCGGATCTGACAGCGACCCTCTCCGGAGAAGGCCCATTCACCGTCTTGGCGCCGACCGATGCAGCGTTCGAAGCTGCCTTCGAAGCCCTTGGCATTGAGGCTGCAGACCTGCTTGCAGACACCGAGACCCTTACGGCCATCTTGACCTATCACGTCCTCGGACAGGCTGCTGACAGCCAGCTCGTTGCGACGTTGGACGGCCAGAGTGTTGCCACGTTGAACGGTCAGTCAGTCGACATCTCAGTCGACGCCGGTCAGATCTTGATCAACACCGCAACAGTCGTTTCGGCAGACCTGATGGCGAGCAACGGAATCGTTCACGTCATCAACGAGGTGCTCTTGCCTCCAGATATCGCGCAGGCGCTCGGTGTTGGTGCTCCAGAAGAGACCACCACGACTACGATGCCGACAACCACCACGACGGTTGCTCCTGACCCAACAATTGCTGAGATCGTCGCCGGCCTCGCTGCAGGCGACCCTGCGGAGTTCACGATTCTCTTGGCAGCCCTCGAAACAACTGGTCTCGTCGACGCTCTGAACAACCCAGACGATGAGCTGACAGTGTTCGCCCCAACAGACGAAGCTTTTGGCGTTCTGCTTGAGGCTCTCGGCATTACCGCTGAGGAACTGCTCGCCCGTGACGACCTTGCAGACATCCTGCTCTACCACGTCAGTGGTGCCGGCATCTTCGATGCGGCCACAGTCATCGGTGCAGCTCCGATTGCTGAACTTGAGACTCTCAACTCAGGTGGAGCGACCCTCAAAGTTGAGTTCATCGATGGGAACGTTGTCATCAACGACGGAGCGACACCACTCGGTGGCGCAACGGTTACCACCCCAGACGTGTTCGCGAGCAACGGCGTCATCCACGTGATTGACACGGTCCTCCTGCCGTAGTTTCGATCACCTTCAAACAGCGAGGGCTCGGCGCATACATCGCCGGGTCCTCGCTGTTGTGGTGTGTCCCTCATGCCAACATAGCTTTTGCCATGTTTCACATCGCCGCGTTCCACAAGTTCGTTGACCCCAACCGCTACGAGCAATGGCTAGGCGATCTCCTCGCCACAGAACCGCTCGAGCCATAGGTGTCATAGCACCAGCGACCAGCGAAGGCGCCCGACCGAAAAACAGTCTGAAAGGTTCGCACGGACCACAGACACCAACACTGAGATCCACGCAACCACCCGATACACCCGGGTATACCTAGCATTCTGCGCTCGCTCGTATCTCAATATCATTGTCGGTGGGTTCCGGTGTGCCCGCCGAGACGCGAGCCGTTCAGTTCTCTTCTGGAGCCACGAATCGCCACCAACAATTTCACTTCGAGTTGGCCTCTAGACCGTCGAGGATCAGGTCGAGGCCGAACTCGAATGATGTACTGAATGCATAGCCCGGTTGCATGACATGATCTGTTGTGAACTGGACCAGATTTGGAAACTGATCAGCCGTAAACGGATCGAGCATCGCGGCGGCAAGTTCGCTGATATCTTCGCCATCCTCGAATGGCAAATTCGCTTCTTGAAGGGCAAACCCATAGACGTAGCTGTCAATGACCGCATATGCATGGGCTGTCATCTGTGTCGAGAGCCCACCCCCGAACAGACAACCGAGAACCGCATCGTGATGTCTCAGCGTCGCGATCCCTGGCGAGGTCCTCGACTCCATGAGCGGCGAGGCCCAGTGATGCCGGTTGAGCACTTCCCTCATCGAGATCGAGCGATGACGAATAGCTGTCTTCCAATCCGTGGCTGCCGGTGGGAGGTCGATTTCCCCAAAGACCATGTCGACGATGCCGTCGATGATGGCTTCTTTGCTTGGAACGTGGTGGTAGATCGACATCGGTTTCACGCCCAGTTCTTGGGCAAGCTTGCGGATGGTTAGCGCTTCGACTCCGACCCCGTCTGCGAGCTCGATCGCAGCCAACAGCACTCGGTCGCGTGTAAGCGGCATCCGGGTCTGATCATCGGTGGTCATCTGTGGCGTCATCAGCGTTCCAGCTAGGGTGTTGACAATCGTACTAAGTACGGGTAGCTTAGCGGTACTCTACCGTACTAAGTACGAATCAAACGAATCACGCCACGAGAAAGACTGCAATGATGACCAACCAGGAAGCCCCTTCGAGCTCGCCAGCTGAACGCTCAGGGAAAGACACCCACCCCAGCGGCCACATGCGAGCAATCGTCCAAGACCGCTACGGCTCAGCCGATGTTCTCGAGTTGCGAACCATTATGCGGCCGAGTATCAGCGACACCCAGGTGCTCATCGAGGTTCGCGCCGCTGGTGTGGATCGTGGCGTGTGGCACCTCATGACAGGGCAGCCGTACCTGGTTCGTGTCGCAGGCTATGGGATCGCAAAACCGAAGAACCCCGTCCTCGGTCTGGACGTGGCAGGGACGGTCGTCGCTGTTGGAAGCGCCGTGACACGCTTCAAAGCGGGAGACGAAGTCTTCGGAGTCGGCATCGGTACGTACGCTGAATACGCCGCTGCAGATGAGCACAAGATCAGTCATCGCCCTACAGCCATCACAGCCGCCCAAGCCGCGGCCGCCTCGATATCAGGTATCACCGCGCTTCAGGCTCTAACAGATATCGGAAATGTACAGCCAGGACAACGCGTCCTCGTCTTGGGTGCGTCAGGCGGTGTGGGCTCGTTCGCTGTGCAACTGGCGAAGGCACTCGGCGCCGAAGTTACGGGTGTCGCCAGCGCGGCCAAGGTCGACCTCGTGAGCTCGCTCGGCGCAGACCATGTCATTGACTACACAAACCATGACTTCGTCGACGACTCGATCCTCTACGACCTGATCATCGACTCCGGCGGTCGGAACAAGATCTCGAAACTTCGCAGTGCACTGGCACCGAGAGGCACCCTCGTGATGGTCGGCGGCGAAGACGGTGGCCGCTGGACCGGAGGCGTTGGCCGTCAGATCCGTGCCACGGTCCTTTCACTATTTGTGCGCCAACGTCTCGCCATGTTCCTCAGCAAGGAGCACCACTCGTTTATTGATCGGCTTGCCTCTTTCATGGAATCGGGAGCTGTCGTTTCGGCAGTCGGAAGAGAGTTCTCTCTCCAAGAGACGCCCGAGGCCATCCGGGCTTTGGAATCGGGGGAGACGCGAGGAAAAGCCGTCATCGCCGTTCGCCCCGCTGGCGACGATCGCGCCTCCTAGCGTCGAAAGCCGAATCAATTCTGGCCAACGCGAGACACGTCCACGGGGTCCACGCGCGGCATACCGATTGGACGCAGTGTCGGGTCAAATGCGGCTTGTGATACCATTCATGAACACGGTGCGACGGCTAAGAGCTGATTCCGCGGGGCACTCTTCCGCCGAGATGCAGGAGTCGAGAACCACCCGACCAAGCTCGTGAGGTGAATCCACTTTGGCGCCCGGCATCATCGATGACGAACCATCAGGGGACCCAGATTCCAATCACGGGGCTCCTGGCGATTCCCGCTATGACGAATGCCGGATTGTGTGGGCCGGCGGAAACCAAGCAAGAGACCTAGCTGAAACGCTCAGTGGTAGCGCTGCGACCAAGGCCAGTGGAAACTTGGCAGCATCCACAATCGAAGCCGGCGGAGACCTTCTCGTTCTTTCAAACAGGACGTCACTCGACCTTTGCAGCGTCGCCATACCCGACGGGTTCAACCGCGACACCACGGAGTCGGTGGTCGCCGCAATGGGCGGCGGCCCGCATTCCACCCTTGCAGCCATCGTTGCCGACTGGCTTGCCCAGCGGCTCCAGATACCGGCAAGTGCCGTCTACGGCTACAGCGAGCCTGATGACCTGCCGCAGGCAGAAGAGGTTTTGAACAAGATTGTTAGTCGGCTCCCTCGGCTCGACGCTCGAACAGTGGAGGCATCTAGTCCCGCAGCGATGGTCGGCTGGCTTCCCGAGGGAACACTTCTCATTGTCGGTGCCCCCGGTGGTTCGTGGTTCCAAAGGAGGTTCTTTGGGCCAGGAGCACGCATCCAAGCGAAGGCGCCGAGCGGAACGATCGTGGTGAACCACAACCCAGCGCGCGTTTACCAGGTCATGCAATCTCCCATTGCGTACGGCCCAAACATGCGAGTCGCTGATGCGCTGCAGCTATCAAATGGCCTTGACGTGGTTGTGGCCGAGGATGGCAAACTCCTCGGAGTCGTCAAAGCACATACCTTGAGGGACGCCAGACAGGACCTCGAACTCCATCACGTGATGGACCATGGGGTGTTCCTTTCGGCCGACGACGAATTCGACGAAGCCCTCGGCCTGATCTCCGTCGATGGTGGTGACCTGATACCCGTCGTCGACGACCAAGCAAGACTGGTGGGGTGCATTTCGGCAACGGACCTGACGCCGCCACCTCTGAGCTGAGAATCTGGGTCGACCGTCGGGCGACAACAGACCACCGACGGACGCCGCGACTACGACCACGGTTACTTACTTCGTACACTTTCGGCATGCACACCATCGCAGCGTTCTACACATTCACGGAGCTCGCGGACTACGCCTCGTGGCAAGAGCCACTCACTGATCTATGCGAATTGAATGAGGTGTTTGGCACCATCTTGCTGGCGAGCGAGGGGATCAATGGAACGATCGCAGGACCCGCATACGGTGTCGAGGCAGTGATCGACCACATTCGGTCTGATGCTCGAACCGCCGATCTGCCAGTGAAACTCGCAACGGCAGACACACCGCCGTTCCACCGCCTCAGAGTCCGGCTCAAGAGCGAGATAGTTTCCCTCGGAGTTGGCCCGGTCGATTCTGAGCACAACACCGGACACCGAGTGTCTCCTGCGGAATGGAACAACCTCATCGCCGACCCGAATGTCGTGCTGGTCGATGCCCGGAACGACTACGAGAACGCTTTGGGCACGTTCGGCGG
>JAQCAA010000088.1 GCA_027728645.1 Actinomycetota bacterium
CTGGGAAGCCTTCAGGAGAATTACCTTGCCTCTCATCGCTCCAGCCGTCGCTGGTGGAGCGCTCCTTGCTTTGACGCTGTCGCTCGACGACGTTGTAGTGACGAGTTTCGTTGCCGGCCCTGGAGCAACGACCCTACCGGTGTATGTTTTTGGTCTCGTTCGCAGAGGCGTTACGCCGCTCATCAATGCGGTGTCCGTCGTCATGCTGACAGCTTCAATGGTTCTCGTCGCGATATCCTTGGTGTTCCAGAGAGATAGCGGTGGCAAATCCGCGCCGGACGCCGAGTAGTCGACGTGTAGTGCCCAGCAAGAAACCCATAACAAAGGAAAGAATCATGATTAGGAAAGCACTCGTTCTCTTAGCCGTGCTAGCCGTGGTAGCGGCAGCGTGCGGAAGTGACGACGAAACTGTCTCTGCCGCAGCATGCGAGCCAGGGCAGGTCGACTCAACATCCCTCAACTTCTACAACTGGTCCGAGTACATGGATCCGGATCTCATCGAGGCGTTCGAGGCCGAGTACAGCGTCGATGTTGTTGAATCCTTCTATGAGTCAAACGAGGCAATGTTGTCCCAGATTCAAAGCGGGGTGTCGTATGACTTGATTGTTCCTTCGGACTACATGGTGAACATCATGATTACCGAAGGGCTCTTGGTCGAGTTCAACAAGGATGCGATTCCAAACTTCGTCAACATGGATAGTGAGTTCACCTCACAGCCATATGACGACGGGGCCAAGTTCTCTGCTGCGTATCAGTACGGCACAACCGGGCTTGGTGTGAACATCGGCGCCATTGGCGCGGATGTTCCAATCAGCTGGGCATTGCTGTTCGATCCAGAACTCACCAAGGACTTCCCAGGCGGAGTTTCAGTATTGAACGACCCGCGAGAGACGATGGGTGCTGCTCTGATGTATCTCGGATACTCCCTCAACGACGCCAACATCGACCATCTCAACGAGGCGACTGCTGTGATTCAGACAGCAAAGGCGAACATCGCAACCTTCGACTCTGATCAGTATGACGAAGCGCTCGCAGCCGGTGAGGTCTCTGTGGCTCATGGTTACTCGGGGAACATGATCATCTCGATGGGCGAAGCCGACAATCCAGACGACTTTGTGTACATGCTTCCTGAGGAGGGTGCAACGCTGTGGATCGACAACCTGGCGATCCCATCGAACTCGGCGGCGGTGTGCACAGCGCACACCTTCATCGACTTCTTGCTCGATGCAGAGAACGGTGCAGCGCTGACCAACTGGAACTACTACGGAAGCCCAAATGCCGCTTCGGTACCGTTCCTTGATCAGGAGGTCGTCGACTTCTACTCAGATACGGCCTCGGCCAAGACAGAGGTCATCCAGGACCAAGGCGACTACGAGATCAACTACACGGACGCCCTCGCACGGGCGAAGAGCTAGACGATCGACTGGACAGGGTGGGCGGCAGGTGCCGTCCACCCTTGTTCGATTGTGCAAGCAGCACTGACAATCTGAGGTGACACATGAGTGAGCGGAACTTCATTGGAGGAGAGTGGCGTGCGCCATCTTCTGGGGCATATGACGGGATCGTAAATCCCGCAACCGGCGCTGTGTATGCAGACGCACCAGCGAGCAACGCTGCAGATGTCGATGTGGCCGTCGCGGCGGCCAAAGGTGCATTTGGTGGGTGGAGTTCCATGACTCCTCGTGCCAGGTCCGAGGTTCTTCACAAGGTCGCCGACGCCGTTGAGGCGAATATCGACGAACTGTCGAAGATCGAATGTGAAAACGTAGGGAAGCCCGTCTCGATTATCGAGTTTGAGATGGATCTGACCTTGGATAACTGGCGGTTTTTCGCGTCGGCTGGCAGATTCCTCGAAGGGAAAGCCGCCGGCGAGTACCTCGACGGGTACACCTCCTTCACGAGGAGGGACCCGATCGGAGTCATCGGATCGATAGCACCGTGGAATTACCCGCTCAACATGGCAACGTGGAAGCTGGGGCCTGCGCTTGCTGCGGGAAACACGGTCGTCATCAAGCCATCCGAACTCACCCCGATGAGTCTGCTCAAGTTTGCTGAAATCGTCGCCGACGTTCTTCCATCTGGCGTGCTCAACGTGATCTGCGGGGACGGACCAGGGGCAGGGATCCCTCTCGTCACCCATCCTGATGTGGCCATGGTCTCGCTGACGGGAAGCGTCGGAGCCGGCATATCAGTTGCCAAGAACGCAAGCGATTCTCTCAAGCGCGTCCACCTCGAACTCGGAGGGAAGGCACCGGTCGTGGTGTTCGACGATGCCGATGTTGAAGCTCTTACAGCGTGTCTCGGTGAAGGTAGCTTTTACAACAGCGGACAGGATTGCACAGCACCCTGCAGGGTCATCGCTGGACCGGGGATCCATGATGATGTCGTTGCCGCCCTCACAGAGGCAGCATCCGGCCTATCAGTTGGCGACCCGATGGACGAATCAGTCGAAATGGGTCCTGTCATTTCCGAGCGTCAACTTGATCGTGTCTCCGGATTCGTTGAAAGAGCAGCCGCTGATGGTGCAACGGTTACGACAGGTGGCCGACGCCTCGACTCAGACGGATCCTTCTATTCGCCTTCGATCGTCGTTGGCGCCGAGCAAGGATCCGAGATCATTCAAAGCGAGGTGTTTGGGCCTGTAGTGACGATCCAGAAGGCAAGCGAGAATGAGCTTGTCGCGTGGGAAAACGATGTTGAATACGCCTTGGCAGCCAGTGTGTGGACCTCCGATGTGGGGCGGGCAATGCGAGCCGCTGCGGCGCTCGAGTTCGGGACCGTGTGGGTGAATGATCACATTCCGATTGTGAGTGAAATGCCACATGGCGGGTTCAAGAAATCTGGCTACGGCAAGGACATGTCGATGTATTCAGTTGAGCACTACACCGAGGTCAAACACGTCATGGTGAAGCACTAACTGTGTCTGTTCCTGTCCACCGTTCGCTCGCGGAGTCGAGACCCTCGGTGTTTTGGACGGACACGCCCGATGCGCCCAAGCCCGCGCCTCCGATCCGCGGTAGACACACTGCCGACCTGGTGATTGTCGGCGGAGGCTTCACCGGTTTGTGGGCATCGATCGTGGCAGCCGAACGTGACCCGGGAAGGACAGTCGCAGTTCTCGAGGCCGAGGTCACGGGTTTCGGAGCGAGTTCGCGCAACGGAGGTTTCCTGGAGGCGTCGCTGACCCACGGGCTGGGCAATGGGCTGTCGCATTGGCCGAGCGAGATGGAAACCCTTCTCAGGTTTGGCGATCAGAACTTCCGGGAAATCGTGGAGTTCGTGGCAGACAACAAGCTCGAAGTTGGGCTTGAGGAAACCGGAATGATCCATGTTGCTACGCAGGACTGGCATAACGATGAGATCATCGGGTTCAAAGAAGCGATGGACAGTTTCGGCCTGCCGTCGCAGCTTCTCGGTGCAACCGAGATGAGAGCCGAAGTCAACTCGCCAACGTATGTCGGGGGGCTTCGAGATCCGGAAGGTTCGGCCATTATCGATCCCGGTCGAATGGTCTGGGCATTGCGGTCCTACGCAGAAGCAAGAGGGGTCGTGGTCCACGACCACAGCCCGGTCGTTGGCATCTCGAGAGTCGGGACCCAACTCGATGTCCAGACCCCCAACGGCTCCGTTGCCAGCGACAAGGTCATCGTTGCCACGAACGCATTTACGCGTCCAGTCAAGAAGATGCGCCGCTACATCGTGCCCGTATACGACTACGTGCTGATGACAGAGCCGCTCTCCGACGTTCAGATGGAAAGCATCGGTTGGGATGGTCGTCAGGGTCTTGCCGATGTCAGCAACCAGTTCCACTATTACCGCTTGACTCAGGACAATCGGATCCTCTGGGGTGGTTATGACGCCATCTACCGCTACGGGTCAGCGATCGGAACCCAGTACGACCAGGCGGGGAACACACATCACAAGCTTGCGGGCCACTTCTTCGATACATTCCCGCAGCTCGAGGGTCTGAAGTTCTCCCATCGATGGGCAGGGCCTATCGGGACGACGTCTCGGTTTACCGCAGCGTGGGGCACTTCATTCGACGGAGATCTCGCTTGGGTCGGCGGGTACACAGGTCTAGGAGTTTGTGCCTCTCGCTTCGGTGCAACAGTTGCGCTCGACCTCGTGGACGGAGTCGAAAGCGCACGCACCGAACTCGGAATGGTTCGCAAACGCCCACTACCGTGGCCGCCAGAGCCGTTGAGATTCGCAGGGATCGAGCTGACCCGCCGATCACTCGCAAAGGCCGACGCAAAGGGAGGAAAGCGAGGCCCGTGGCTCGGTCTTCTGGACAGGTTCGGCATCGGCTTTGATTCATAGCCGTGCGAGAGGTTTCGGTTACACCACGTGACACCGCGAGTTAGCGACAGACAGCCTTGAGGTCACTTCTGGTGTGGGGTTTTGGTGATACCTCGTGGAGTCTCGGCCGCTCGCCAACGGTGGTACGGTGCAACCATGGCTCGACCGAATGCACGATCATATTTTGGAAACTTCGCAAGCAGCGATCTTCCGCTTCTTGAGAAGCTCAGGCTGGTGGCAAAGAACAACGCCATCAAACTGAAAAATGGCACGACGTGCTGTGGGAACCATGGCGAACCTGGTTGTTGAGTGGGCAGTGACGAGTCCGGTCCGGACTCAAACGGGCACCACGACCATGGCGACGACCATGGTCACGACCACTGAATCACCGTCGCTTGGCCTAGCGAGTGCCCCAGTTGTACGTCTGTTTTTCGAGCCGCATGTAGGTGAATATTTCGCTGCCGATTACACCGGGAATCGTGCGGATACGGTTCATAAGACCGACAAGATGGCCCATGTCCTCTGCAACGACCTCGATGAGTATGTCGAATCGGCCTGAGACAATCACGACGTAATCCACCTCATCGATCTCGGCGATCTTGCTCGCGGCGTCCTCGAGGTTTCCCTCGACTCTGATGCCAGCCATTGCTTGGACCGTGAAGCCGAGTGTTGTCGGGTCTGTCACTGCAACGATCTGCATGACTCCCTCACCCATGAGGTGAAGTACCCGCTGGCGAACCGCGGCGGGGGAGAGGCCTACGAGAGGACCGAGGTTCGAGAACGGCATTCGCCCATCTGTTTGTAGGTGGGCGATGATCGACTTGTCCGTGTCGTCGAGCTTCATGTTGACGCCTTATGCATTCATCTCATCCCATGCGGCGTCGAGCGCCTCGCGAGAAATGCGCACGATCTCGTCGAACTCATCTGGTCCGGCAATCAGAGGAGGTGAGTACTGAATGATTGGAGCACCACGCCCATCTGCCCGAGCGATGAGGCCACCTTCAAGCAACTTTGGTTTGAGCCTTCCAACGAGATCTGCTGCCTCTTCTGGCGTAAACGGAACCATGTTCTCAGGGTCCTTCATCAGCTCGATTGCGTAGAAGTAGCCGGTTCCCCTGACCTCAGCACCGATCGGGTGCTCAAGGAGCGTTTCGAGCTTCTGTCTGAACAACGACTCATGGGCTGCCGCATGCTCGATGATGTGCTCGGCTTCCATTGCCTCAATGTTTGCAAGGGCAACCGCACACGACACTGGGTGTCCACCGAATGTGATGCCGTGCCAGACAATGTCGCCACCCGCCCTGATCGCCTCTGCGATGTGTGGACGGGTTATGACGCCACCGAGTGGTGCGTATCCCGAGGTTGCGCCCTTCGCGAAGGTGATCATGTCTGGGACGTAGTCGAACTTTTGTCCACCGAACCACGTGCCAAGCCTGCCAAAGCCACAGATGACCTCGTCGCTGATGAGAAGCACACCGTACTTGTCGCAGATCTCGCGCACGCGCTGCCAGTACCCCTCCATTGGGGTGAAGCAGCCACCTGAGTTCTGTACGGGCTCGAGCACTACGGCCGCGACTGTTTCGGGTCCGAGCTCAAGAATGGCCTCCTCGATCTCATCCGCAGCATGGAGGGTGCACGGTCCCACGCATCTGTCGCAGTGGAACTGATCTGTCGTCGAGACGTGAGTGACGAGCTGATTGAGCATCGGCTCAAAGGGAGCTCGAATTGGGGGAATGCTCGTGATGGCTAGCGCACCGAGGGTGGTCCCGTGGTAGGCGGTCTTGCGTGCGATGATCCTCATCCGTTCCGGCTCGCCCTTCGCAAGGAAGTACTGCCTGGCAAGTTTCCAAGCTGATTCGACGGCCTCAGAGCCGCCGGACGTGAAAAAGACACGGTCCATGTCCCCAGGCGAAAGCTCTGCGAGCTTCTTCGCCAATGCCGCAGCGGGAGGGTGGGCCATTCCCCACACGGGGAAGAAAGCCATCGTCTCTGCCTGCTTGCTTGCTGCGTTTGCCAGGTCGGACCTGCCGTGCCCGATTTCGGTGACAAAGAGACCGGCGAGCGCATCGAGGTACTTGTTGCCGTCGGTATCCCACACATAACAACCCTCACCACGCTCGATGAGCACGGGACCGCTTTCCGGCACGGCTGCAAAGTGCAACCAAAGGTGGTCCATTGCGGCTTGACGTAGATCGGTCATGAGTCCTCCAACTCGATGCGCTTGTACGACGAATATAGTAGGTACAGCTATCAGATGTATAGCGAATCGATTGTGAATGAGCCACACATCCGCTGTTTCGCTTGTGGAGCGAAGGAATTCCAACCATACTGCGACGATGAAATCCAGCTGTAAGAACCCTCTGGCGAGCCCTGCCGGGGTCATCCGGCTCGACCCAAGGGCAGTGACTGTTCCGGCCGAACCCATCAGCGAGGGACACCCATCAGCTGGCTGGGTCCAGATTGGTTCGAACGAGGAAGACACCGATGTTTGATCTGATATATACCAACGCGACCTCCGAGTACGCCGAGAGGCTCGTTGAACTTGAATTGCTGTGCTTTCCGAATGTCGACCCAGCGGACTTGCTCAGCGTCAAAGGCATCGTCATGCAGGAGGAACTCTTCCCAGAGGGGGCGTTCATGGTTCTTGACGGGGATCGAGTCGTAGGGATGGCATCTGGGATCTTTGTCGACTACGACATCACCGAACCGCAGCACTCAATGGAGGAAGTTGTTGGCGCAGAGGGTGTCGAAAAACACAACCCAGACGGTGATTGGTACTACGGCATCGACATCGCGGTGCATCCGGACTACCGAGGCCGAAGGATTGCATCGCGATTGTACGACCTTCGCAAACAGGTCGTGATCGATCATGGGAAGCGCGGGATAATCGCAGGTGGTGTGATGCCAGGATACGCGGCAGTCAAACACGAAATGTCGGGCGCCGACTACGTACGGAAGGTCGCAGCAGGGGATCTCAAGGACCCAACACTCACAGCGCAGCTTCGAAACGGGTTTCAAGTACTCGGTGTGATTGCGGACTATCTGCACGATGAAACGACCGACAATTGGGCTTCGTTCATCGTGTGGTTCAACCCTGACCGAATCGGGGAGGCTACGGCCGCCGAGTTGAAGGGATAGGCTGCCAGTCATGCCTGACGTATATCGATTCGCCTCATTTTCTTCATTCGCCGGAGTGCCTTCGGTACCCCTTGATGAGGCAGCATTGCTTGAGCCAGATGTCGTCATCATCGGTGCACCCATCGATTGGGGGGCGTCGTACCGTGGTGGCGCACGTTTCGGTCCCAAGGCCATTCGGGAAGCCGACTACCTGCCTTCGAACATGACCCGTCCGCATCTCCCAAGTGGTATCGATCCGTTCGAGGTGATGAAGGTGATAGACGTCGGAGATATCGGACCGCCGCAGGGATATCTCGAAGCTGGGCTTGAATCCCTCGCCGAAGCGGTTCAGACGATCGCCGCAATGGGGGCGATACCCATCATTCTCGGTGGTGACCACTCGATTACCTATGGGAACGGAACAGGTCTTGCGAGGCACCACGGCAACGACACCTTCGGCCTCGTGCACTTTGATGCCCATGCAGATACCGGAACCACCAATCCCGAAGGGTTGCACAGTCACGGCACCCCGATGAGGCGTTTGATCGAGTCCGGTGCGGTCCCAGGAAACCGATTTGTCCAGATTGGGTTGCGTGGGTACTGGCCAGGTCCCGAAACGGTCACATGGATGGGCGAACAGAAGATGAAGACTTTCTTCATGTCCGAGATTGTTG
>JAQCAA010000089.1 GCA_027728645.1 Actinomycetota bacterium
GGGGGCAGGATTTGAACCTGCGACCTTCGGGTTATGAGCCCGACGAGCTACCAGACTGCTCCACCCCGCGTCGCGTGAAGACGGGAGTATACGAGCGGCAGTCGAGTATCGCCCGACGGCTCCGACCAAAATTCTCTCGCTCGCAAGGTACTGGAGACATGCAAGAATTGACGAAGGCGTCGATTTGACGCATGGCTGTGCTTGGCGGCTAGCGGCTGAAGGCTGCCGAAACAGCAGCAGCATCGGAAGCAGCTTCCACGATGATGCGATTGGCCTCATCGATATACGAACGTGCCTCGTCGATCTTGGCTTGATATCCAGCGAGATCTCCTTGACGGAGTTCAATGTCAGCCTCGGCAAACGCTGCGTCAGCGAGTGCAAGAAGCTCAGTCACTCGTTCCTCGATCGTCCCGCCGCTGTCGGGAATCCCCCCACCAGGATCTCCGTCCCCACCATCGACCTCGACCCCAGATCCGAACAACTTGACCAAGACCGCATCGAGTGAGTCTGCGATTTCAATGCGAGAGTTGTACGACGCGACCACCAGCTTGAACTGGGGAATCCCACCGGCAAGGTTGTCGGCTGCGAGATAGATCGGCTGCACATACAGCAAGGAATCTTCGATAGGGACAACGAGCAAATTGCCGCGGATGACCTCGGAACCGACCTGGCCTAGCAGCGTGAATTCAGCTGACACTATGGGATCCTGCTCAATGAAGTCGCCGACCTGACCTGGACCATCGACTTGTCGATCAGCAGGCATCGTGTACTCAAGAATCGTGCCGTATTCCTCGAGCGGACCGCTCTTCGCCACCATAAACGCAGACATGTTCGGTCTGTCCGCAGGGGTGAACGGCTGCATCAGAAGGAACGAAAGCCGGTCCTCACCAGGTAGCTCCATCAACAAGTAGTACGGAAGCATCGGGCGGCCCGAATCTCCGCGCAGAGTTGGATAGGTGCTTGTTGACGGGTCCCTTGCGATCTGCCACGGGTCCTCAACCTTGAAGAGCTCCACTGGATCCGTCATGTGATAGAGCGTGTAGACATCGGTCTGGATTCGGAACAAGTCTTCTGGATACCTGACGTGATCGACAAGTGCAGCAGGGAACGCATCGATCGACTTGAAGATGCCAGGAAAAATCTTCTGATTCGTCTGGATAATCGGATCGTCGGGATCGATGACATACAGGTCAACGGTCCCGTCATACGCGTCAATGACTGCCTTGACAGAGTTGCGGATGTAATTCAGGGACCGCGGGAGATCGGCGCCCACGTTGAGCCCCGTCGTCAAGGCCTGCTCTGAGTACGGGAACCGATCCGACACCGTGTAGAGATCCATCATCCAAACCAGTCGACCCTCCGACACCACCATGTACGGGTCGTTGTCCGCGTAGAGGAACGGGGCGAGCCTGTGGACTCGGTCCCTGATATTGCGAGCAATCATGACCCTGCTGTCCGACTCGACCTGTCCAGAAATCAGGGTGTTGAGATCGGCGAATCGCAATGCCCATGCTGTCCGCTGGAGAAAGCCACCGAGGGGGACACCCCCTTTGCCGTCGTAGGAGTTCGTTTCAGCCGCGTCTGCTCCCTGGCCCGTGGGAATATCGATCTCCCCTTCCTTCGAGCCAGCGATAAGGAAATCGAACTCGGCGTTGTCAGAGAAGTAGATCCGAGGTTGGGTGACCTCGAGGTTCGACGATCCGGAGGTGTTTATCGGAGGAATATCCTGAAGCAGGAAGTCAGGTTTACCGTCAGAAGTCACGGCGTTCGCTGGGCTGAGTACGACGCCAAGTCCGTGCGTATAGACCAAACGCTCGTTGACCCAACCGAACCCTGGTATTTGATCCTCAGCGAGCTCGCGAGCAGCCGTCATGACCTGAGTCAACTCACCATTGACGAAGTACCGATCGACATCAACATCGGCGAAGTCATAGTACGTCTTGATGTTCTGGAGTTGAGGGTACGTCTGTGAGAGCACCCCAGGGTCCCAGAGACGGATGTTGTCAATCGTGGGCCTGTTTGCTGCGATGGTCTCCGCCGTCAGATCCGACGAGGCGGGGAATTCGATGGTTTGCACCCCATCAAGCCCGTATCCGAGCCGAGTGAAGTCGAGGTTGTGTTGAACAAACTCGGTCTCCCTGCCAATCTCGTTCGGTTCAACAGAGAATCGCTGCACGAGGGCTGGATAGATACCGCCGACACCGATGGACGTGACGAGCCAAATTCCGACCGCAACCACGGGAAGGGACCATCCGCGGAACCAGACATTCACGAGGAGAATGATCGCACAAACAATCGAGATGAAAATGAGAAGGTTGAGCGCAGGAACCTGTGCGTTGACGTCGGTGTACGACGCACCAAACACCTGACCCCGTCCTGAGTACAGGAGTTCCCATTTATCGAAGAAGTACCCGACCGCCTTGAGCATCGCTACGAGCGCGAGCAAGATCGAAATGTGAGCCTTTACTCCCCCGGACGTTCCCTCGCCAGGTGTTGCAATCTTGATGCCGCCGTTGAGGTAGTGAGCAGCCACAACAACAAGCGTGACGACCAGAAGCAGTTGGAAAGTCCACCCAAAAACATCGCGGTAGAACGGCAAGCCGAAGACATATTGCGAAACGTCGTTTTCGAAGATCGGGTCGACAACACCCCAGGCGACGCCACTGCGCCAGAAGAGCCAGTCTTGCCACCACGCCGCTGCGCCAAACCCGATCAGGATGCCGAAGAGAGAAGCGAATCCTGTCCTGACCGCAAATGAGCGGGGCTCAATCCATTCTTGATACCGCTCAAGGAGTTCCTCATCGGGCCCGCCGGCACTGATGCGCCTCCGAGGTGAGATTCGATCGACAACCCACAGGTTGATCCAAACCACGATGACGGCGAATATCGAAGCAGTGAGGACGAGCCAGACCCGTGTGAAGGTCAGCGTTTTCCAGACCTGCGTTGCGTCGAATTCGGAATACCACAGGTAGTCCGTCCACAGGGTCGCAAGCCAACGTCCAGCCAACAGGACGACGAACAGGCCCGAAAGCACGACAATAAGGGTTCGCCTCGGCCCAGAACTCTGACGGTAGGAAATCGGTTCGCGGTTGATCACGGATTCAAGTCTACAGGCGGCTCAGCCTTGACCTACCACCCTCACCCGACGATTGACATCAGTCTGCGTTCGGCCTCATCCGTTCTCCACTTCCTGAAGATCTTGCTCGCATCGGATGCAACCGCTCTCGATCCCTTCCCCGATGCTCTCGCGTTCTCGATAGCAGAAGTCACAGCGTCCTCGAGATCAGACGCAAACGCATCAGCGGTTGCCTTTGCAGATCCCTCACCCTTTGTGTCAATGAGGGCGCCAAACGCTTCGCCGAAACGATCAGTAAACCCGCTAGGAGGAACCCATCCGTCATCAGTCCGCAAACCTTCGAGCGTTTCGTTCTGAAGCTCCACAAGAGACTTCTTCACGGCCTTGAGTGCGGCGTTCTGAGCTGGCAGGGATTGAGATGTCGCAACATCCTCCGCGACCGCAAGCTCACCTGACAGAGGTTCTGACGCTGTCGACATCGCAGACTTCGGAGACGTGACCTGCGGTTCGTCATGTTCGACAATGGGCTCCGCTTTGGGAGTCTGAGGGACGGGAGCTTCGCTGATCGGAGGCGACAGCGGCTGCTCAGCTGTGTCACCTCTCAGGCGTGCAAATAGCGAACCGATTTCATCTGACGACCCAGAGGGCTCAGCCGAAAGGTTTGCGGGAACCGCTGGTTCGCTTGTTTGGACACTTGCGTCGGCGCTTTGCTGCTCAGCGGCAGGCTGTTCAGGGGAAGGGATGGCGGGTGCCGTCTCCGGTGACGGAGTAACCACATCGAGGTTCTCTGGAGGTCGGATGACAGTAACGGTGCGCGTCTGAACCTCGGCAGCTCTGGCAGCTTCAGCGTCTGCCGCTGTTCGCATGGCCTGCACCTCTGCGACCAACTCGTCGGGATCGACAGGCCTGAGGACGACCGCCTTGGAATGAGCAACAATCTTGACGGATCCAACGTCGAGGTCATAATGCGTTCTGTCCTCTTGAACGGGTTGAACAGTCTCGGGAGGTTCTTCGAGTTTCTGACGCCTTGAGTCAATTTCTTCCTCTAGATGCGCAATCGAGGACCGGGTAGCTTCAAGCTCGGAAAGAAGCTCCGACCGTCTGTCTTCGAGAGCGCGGGCGCGCTCCTGTGCGGATTCGGCTTGTTTCTGGGCGGCAGCGAGTACGCCATCGCTTTCAGCTCTGGCCTCAGCAATGATTGACTCGGCCTCGTGCCCAGCCGCTCTGAGGGCTTCCTCTTTATCTCTCCTGGCATCCGACGTGAGACGAAGTGCATCGCGTTCAGCCTCGGCTCTCATGAAAAGGGCATCTTCCTGCGCTGACGCAAACGTAGCCTTCGCTTCGGAGGCTGCTGCCTTGAGCATCGCACTCCCATCCTTCCACGCAGCAGCTCGCATCGACTGGGACTGTTCAATGGCTTCCAAGAGCATCGTCGATGAAGACGACTCAGCTTCTTTCCGCCACTTGTCCGCATCTTTCGAAGCGCGCTTTCGGAGGCCTTCAGCAGCGATTCGCGCAGCTTCGAGAATTGCGGAGACTTCGCCGCCGATTCTGCCAAGCTCGTTGGCAAGAGCCTCCGGATCGTCAATGCCGACGGCAAGCGCAGACGCTTTGGTCTCAGCTGCCATCGCCTGAAGATCTTCGAGGCGGGAGGACATCTCTTCGAGGTAGGCATCAACCTGAGTACGGTCGTACCCGCGTCGAACGAGGTCAAACTCGCGCACCCGCGCCTGACTCGGGGTCACATCATCCACCATTGGGACCAGCGTACCGGCGTATCTAGCCGTGTCCGCGGATTGATTACAGCGTTGCTAGGAACGCAAGAGCATCGTCAACAGTCGCAACCCGAACAATCTCGATCCGCCCGGCAGCTGCGACAAGTGCTTCTTCGTAGTTCCCAGCAGGAACCAACACAGCAACAGCCCCCGCGTCCATTGCGCCATAGACCTTCTGGTGGATGCCACCGATGGGCCCAACGGTCTCGTCGATCGAGATCGTCCCAGTGCCAGCAATTCGTTGTCCGTGGGTGAGCGCTCCCGGGGTCAATTGGTCAATGATCTGAAGGGTGAACATCAAACCTGCCGAGGGACCGCCAATATTCTGGGAATCGATGAACACCTCAACCGGGAACTCCACAATCGGCTCGTTGTTGTCGAGCAGAACTCCCATCATCGGCCGGTCGGGGTCCTCGGTGTGGGGCCCGAGCACGATCTCGACATCTCGGGTATCGAACGAAGCGTCCTCGCCATTTGATCTTTCGACTGTCACCGTTACGGCGTCACCGATCAATGCCGGAGCTAGAAAATCGAGCACATCTGAGCGAAACCCGATCAATTGTCCATCCATGGCGATGATCACATCCTCTGGGAGGAGAAGTCCATCGGCACCAGACTCAGGAACCGTTTCAATCACCAACGCACCGGTACCTATCAGCGTGACCTCATATCCGAGATGGGTAAGCGCAACAAAGGTCGCATCTCGTTTGGACTGATTCATCGAAGCGAGGCTTTCGCGCCTTAACTGTTCCTCTGAAACGCCAATCGGTCTGACATTCTGTCGCTCGCTGAGCTCGACCCTGTCATCCAATTGGGCGGCGACCCACTCAAATACGTTCGCCTCCTTGAGGGAAACGGTGAGGAAGAACAGTTCGCCGTTCTCGCTAATTTCGCCACCCTCGACGATCACGAAGTCCGATGTGTCATATACAGGGCCAGGACTGACGGCGTAGTACGGAACTGAGATAGGCCACAGGATGGCAATAGCAATACCGATGAATATGAGAGTGCCTGCGAGGTAGAAGGGCCACTTCGGATACGTTGTCGGCGGCCTCACCGATTCAGGGACCGAAGAAAACGGGTCGCTGGAGTCGACGACCTCGATAGTTGAATCCATTCAGCGAGGTTACCGTCGGATATGTGTAGCGGTGAACTACCCCATTGGCAGGGATGAAATCAGATCGGCGACGACCACGATCCTGAAGTCGGCCGAACCCTTCGGATGACACGCAAACAAGGTGAGCGTCGGATTTTCGTGGTCATAGGTGATCCACATGTCGGTCGGCTCAACGATGATCGTTTCCGTGACCTTGTACATGAATTCCACACCCCACGAGTCTGACATGTAGACAATGTCTCCTACATCCAGATCGTCGAGATCTTCGAAGGGCCGTGACCACGTAGTTCGATGACCCGCAAGAACAACGTTTCCCTCTGTACCAGGAAGCGATGTTCCTGCCCAGTGCCCAACACCGCGGTCAAGGACTGACAGATCCACACCGGCACGAACTGTCTCTTCGAGACCGATGGCTGGGATTCGCAGGTTCCCAAGGTCCCAACCAAAGGACTGAGAAGGGTGGTTGGTCGGTTGGCGGGCTGGACCAGGAACAAGACCTCCCGGTGCGGACCCAGCAGACGCAGGGCCTGCCATGACCACGAGAACGCAGGCGGCAATCGTGAAACGAATAGAGTGGCGAATCAGTCTCATCAATGCATTAATCGGCACGACCGGTGACGGACTGCACCGAAAATCTGATCCGGAGGACCCATGCAGATCACGTATCCATCCAAAACGATTGTTCAGGTTGTTATCCCTCGGTCCGCGGTGAACACCGCTGTACTCATGGTCGGGTTCGCATTGCTGACCGCGCTTGCCGCCCAGGTCAAGTTCCACGTTCCTGGGACACCGGTCCCAATCACTGGTCAAACCTTTGCCGTTCTGCTTGCCGGCGCCGCACTTGGTTCGCGGTGCTGGATCCCAGGCCATCTACTGGGTGATGGGTGCCATCGGACTCCCGTTCTATGCAAACGCCGAAGGAGGGTGGTCGGCCGCAACAGGGGCCACTGGCGGGTATCTCATTGGCTTCATCGTGGCCGCATGGGTTGTGGGCTCTCTGGCAGAGCGAGGCCAGGACCGCACAGTTCCGAGTGCCATCCCCGCCTTCCTGGCAGGAAACGCAGTCATTTACATCATCGGTGTGCCGTGGCTCATGGCGAGCGTGCCAGCCATCGACACAATGGCAGGGGCACTCGCCGCTGGGTTCACGCCTTTTGTCATCGGCGATCTTTTAAAGGTCGTGCTCGCCGGAGTTCTCCTGCCCGTCGCTTGGAAGATCGCCGATAGGACCCGCTCGCTCAAGCCCTGACCCGATCTTCTCGCCAGTTTGAACCCCAGGATCCGTCGCAAGTGGCACCGACGCGCGAATTCCCTCATCAATCTTTAACACTTTCCTTAGGTTCCTCTTAGGTTCCGCTCACAGCGGTGGCGCTTCGTGTGTCGATGATGACTCTGAAACGAAAGGAGTCTCAATGACCAAACGCACGGTGATCGTTGCAGCTTGGGCGCTTGCCCTTACAGCAGCATGTTCTGCGTCGCCAGCAGTCGTAGACCCATCGGACACAGCACCGCTTACTGAGCTCTCGGCCACAACCGATTCTCAATCGACGGGCGGGATCTCCGTCCTCACTGGCGATGCACCTGTGTCCGGAGACGAAACATTGCCGATCGGCGCCGAAGGATCTGGGAGCGAGGGATCTGGGAGCGAAAGCCTGGAATCTGAGGCATCAGACACCGACACCACCGACGGCGCCGAACCGGAGCCAACAAACGATCCCATCGAGGGTCTGGACGATCTTGATGACCTGCTCGGGGATCTCGATGATCTCCTTGCGGGGCTTGATGACGAGATCGACGACCTTGAAGACAGTTTCGATGAAAACGAAGGAGATATAGAAGAATGAAACGAACACAAAAAATTCTCGCAACTGCTGCCGCCATGAGCATGCTTGCGGTGATTCCGCAAG
>JAQCAA010000090.1 GCA_027728645.1 Actinomycetota bacterium
AATGCCGGCCCTGCGCAACCCTCCGATGTCTCGGATGGTGCCATCGACCACCATTCCCTTGGAGCCGAGCATCTTGTGCTGCTCCGCCATGATGTCTCCGATGGAAGAACCCCTTCCGGACCGGGTGCCAACGTCTTTGATGAACGTGATTGTCGGACCGGGTGTGGCGTCCAGATAGTCGTAGTAGTCGTCCCAAGGGAGGTCCGCGTAATCGCGATTGTTGGTCGTGACCTCACAGGTCGTGGCGTACCCAACGGCCATTCCAAGTTCGGGGAGCATGGCCTGCATCGTGTAATCGGTGTAGTTCACCGGTACGCCCCCCCGATGTTCAAGTCCCTCGCCTTCGGCACCGCCTCCCAACAGGCTCCTGACGCAGTTGAAGACAGAGGGCGTGTCGAACGTCGAGATAGCGGTCAGTACGGCCGGATCAGTCTTGCTCACGGGGTGGTGCTCCATGGTCGGCGGGAATGTAAAAGCAAAAGTAGTTGACATTTAGTCATTCGTCAACGGTTATCTGTATTGGGTCAATCAATAGGTGAACTGAACCGTGAAAGGCCGGTCTGGTGCTGTCAGGCGGGCGTATGCCGTCGCGGCCTCCTCCGGCGGGAAAGTTTCCGCCATGTCGGCGACATAGATCGCGCCACGGGCCAACAATTCAAGGACATGGGCCATTGTCCGGTTCTCGGTCCATCGTGCATACTGGATGGGGTAGTCAACGTTCCCTTCTTCGTACCAGGGGTCGTAGCGACCTGCACCGAACGCAATGGCGTGTACGTAGGTCCGATCGAACACAGCTCCGCGTTCGAGGGTCATCCCAAAAACGCCGACCCCGACGACACGGCCGCCGCGTCGGGTCAGGCGAAGCGCCTGGTTTACGGGTTCGCTCGACTCGCTGACGATGGCGAGAATGGCAGCATCTGCGCCAAAACCGCCGGTTCGATCCATGACGAAGTCGCGAGCGGCCGCCGCTGATGGGTCAATGACGTTGTTGATGCCGAGACGGCGAGCTGTCGCGCGACGCTCGGCGGACGGTTCGAATCCAATGACTGTCAATCCTGCCGCCATGGCCACCTGGGCTGCCATACGTCCGAGCAGTCCCAAACCGAAGATCGCTACCGATTCCCCAAGTCGGCAATCGGTGCGACGCACGGCTTCCACGGCTACACCGCCCGGGGCGACAAAGGCGGCGTCGGTCGGACTTAGTCCTTTTGGAATGGGGCAAGTCAGGCTCCGCGAGACGGCCACAATGTCCGCGTGGTGCGCATCTTGGCTGCCGGCGCACGCGACGAGGTCGCCAACAGAGATATCGGGGACGTTCGATCCGACTTCAAGCACACGCCCAGCCAGGCTGTACCCCAGGGAAAACATTCCGGGCAGGGGCCGCGTGGGCTCTGGGGAGTCACGCATCCAGTGTCGTATCGGCGGTCTCTCGTATGGAGGCTCACCGGGATACTCGACGTCCGGTGCGTCGGGATTGGCGCTTCGAAGCAGGACGGAGGACTCAGTTCCTGCGCTGACAGTCGAGACGATGGTTTCGACAAGAAGCTTTCCGGGTGCGCACACCGGAGGATCGATTTGAATCAGCGTCGGCTTGCCCCCTTGTGCCACAATCCGTCGCAAGTGCTTCCTCCTAGTCGAACCTAGTGTAATGTCATTGTTCAAGAAGTTTGATTACAGGGTCCGGGAGGGTGAGGAGATTCGATGAAGCTCGCACGCTGTGCACATGAAGGGGTCGTATGGTGGGGTGCGGTCGACGGTGAGGTTGTGACACTTCTCGCCCCTGACTCCCAGATCTCAATTGGAAGTTGGACTGCTCCGTCTCTCAAAGCGGCTGTCTTGCACCCGGCAGGCACCGCTCTTCTCGAGGACGTGGCTTTGCTGGCACCGGTTTCGGCACCAAGCAAGATCATCTGTGTCGGCCTCAACTACCGGGATCACGCAATCGAATCCGGAATGTCCATCCCGGAGATACCGATGATTTTTGCAAAGTTTCCGTCATCGTTGGTCGGCCCAGGCGCCGCCATCGTCCTGCCAGAGGATTCAAACGAAATCGACTGGGAAGTCGAGCTCGCGGTGGTGATAGGCAGTCCGGCGAGACACGTGTCCGAGTCGGATGCTCTTGATTTCGTCCTGGGTTACACGGTTGCCGTGGATGTCAGCGCACGCGATCTCCAGATATCGGATGGGCAGTTCGTTCGAGCAAAGTCATATGACACGTTCTGCCCCGTCGGACCGTGGCTCGTCACCGCCGACGAGCTCGGCGACGCTCGCGGTCTGGGCATCGGGCTGACGGTCAACCAAGAGACTCTGCAGGACTCACGAACGTCCGAACTGGTCTTCGGGGTGAAAGAGATCATTGCGTTCTGTAGCCGGGTCGCAACCCTCAACCCTGGAGATCTGATCCTGACCGGTACACCGAACGGGACTGGCTTCGGGTTCAAACCTCCGCGCTACCTGAATCCGGGGGACGAGGTCACGGCATGGGTGGAGGGGATTGGCGAGTTGACCAACCCGGTTGCCGTGCGATGACACGTCTCGGAGTTGCAGTCGTTGGCTGCGGATTCCAAGGTGCCATCCATGCCCGGAACGTAGCCAACTCAAAACGAGCTGAACTCGTCGCGTGCGTCGATCTGGACATGACACGTGCCACCCAACTCGCCTCCACGACCGGCGCGGCGCGAGCTGGCGATCGGGTCGAGGATCTTTGGAATGATCCGGAGATCGATGTGGTGATCATCGCCACAACGACCCATACCCACCGCCAATTGGCGCTGGAAGCTGCTCGCTGCGGCAAACACATGCTCTTGGAGAAACCGATGGCGATGACGGTCGACGAATGCCTCGAAATCGAGGAAGCATGTGAACAAGCCGGAATCGTCGCTGCGTTGGGATACAAGTTCCGCTTCACCGACGCAGTCATTGCAGCTCACAATGCCGTGCCCAACCCCCGAGTTCTCCTGGCCCAGACCCTGTACGACCCGGCCCTCGTCGCGGTTGATTCCTGGGTCAACGATCGCTCGTTGAGTGGAGGCAGAATGGTCAGTTCGTTGGTCCACTCCGTGGATCTCCTCCGGTTCCTCAGTGGCGACGAGGTGGTTCGCGTGTTTGCCGAGGGCGCCAAGGTCGACGGGCGATCATCGAGCGAACTGGACACAGCCACAGCCACACTGCTTTTCGCTAACGGTGCGATCGGGTCGATCGTTCATGGCACGGCGGGAGCCAGCGGGTTGCTCTCGACTTGGTCCTTTCAGGCATCGGACTCCGGCGTCAACGCCACCATCCACGACCATGGACGTCGACTCACATTGCATCGGGCAGGGGAGACTGACATCACGGTGGTTGACCCGACCAGGGAGCCCTTCGAAGCCGGGACGGCCCCGCTCTTTGAAGCCCTGGCAGCTGCAGTGGATGGAGAAGACGTTGACGTTCCCGGACCGCGCGATGGAACCCTGTCGCTGCTGATATCTCGCTGTGTTGAGGAAGCAATTGCGACCGGTCAGCCGGTAACGGTACCGGCTCTCTGATCGGGGCTCTTGGCCAACGTCCCACCCTTCCATACGTGAGTCACGCTGTTTGCGTCGCCAAGGATCTCGATCTGTGCGCGAGGGTCAGCCGACAACGCGATGGCATCGCCAGGCTCGCCCTGCCTGATTGCGCCTGAACCAACGGCCTGCGGGCCTACCGTCATCGCTCCCACTGTTGTGGCGGCGACGATGGCTTGATCGGGGGTCAGGCCGCATTCGACCAGAAGCGACAACTCCCCACCGTTTCGTCCCCACTGATCGTCGCTGGTGAGAATATCGGTGCCGACGGCAATGGTCACGCCTGCGTCGAGGGCGGCTGTGATTGCCTCCCGTCCCCGCCGGTACGTCTCGGTCAGTTTCTGCCTTGCAAACTCAGGAAGCCCTCGTTCGGGGGGTTGTGACAGGAGTTCTGCTCCCACAAAACGAGTGGCGACGAGGATCGCCCCGCTGTCGGACATCGCGCTGGCCGACTCGGCGTCGAGATAGGTCCCGTGCTCGATGGTCTTCACACCAGCTCGGACGGCGGCCATGATGCCCGCTTTGCCGTGACAGTGGGCCGCCACAATCCGTTCGGCCCTCGCAGCCTCGTCCACGATCGCTACCAACTCCTCGTGAGTGAACTGCTGATGCTGCGGGTCGTCGTACTTGCTGAGAACGCCACCTGAAGCACACACCTTGATGACCTTTGCTCCCTTGCGTAGCTGCCTGCGGACCGCCTTGCGCGCTTCGTCGGCGCCATCGCATAGCTCGAGGTCGTCGATTCGATCGGCTCCGGTCATCCACTCTTCAGGGATCGAGTGAATGTCGCCATGACCCCCTGTGGTCGACAGAATGGATCCAGCGGCATAGACATTCGGTCCCTCGACATACCCTTCAGCTATGGCTCTCTCCAGATAGACACCGAGTCCGCCCACCTCGCGGACACTTGTGAAACCGGCGTGCAATGCCAAGCGGGCGTCCCTGGTTACTCGCATCGATCGGACCATGATCGACTCGGTGGCGAGGGCTTCGAGATTGGGCTGTGCGATTCCGAAGAAGTGGCAGTGAGCGTCCCACATCCCTGGCATCATGACCGGCACCGTCACTTTTTCCGCACCCGGGGTCGGGGGTGCGTTCGATGCTGGACCAGCGTATGACACGACGCCACCATCGAGCACGACAACGGCATCCTCAATTGACGTCCCGTCGCCAACGATGAGTATCGACGCTTCTATTCGGTATTCAGTCACTTCAGAACTCCTCGTTGTTCATGAGACCAGTATTCCTTCGCGGTGTGCGGTGACACCGGTGTGGTCGACGGCGACCGACCCGTTCACGACCACCTTTTCTATCCCCGTCGGATGACGGGCCATTGCGACCGGGGTCGAACGGTCGTGAACTGTTTCTGCGTCGAAGATCACAAGGTCGGCTTGTTTCCCCGGAGCGATCGTTCCCCGGTCGGTAAGCCCCAAAGCCGTGGCTGGCAGGCTTGTCATCTTCCTGACGGCATCCTCCAAAGTCAGGAGTTTCCGCTCCCTCACATAGTGTTCGAGCACGCGCACCGTATAGCCATAGGTCGAAGCACTCCACGGCAGTGGGCATCCAGAGTCCTCTCCAGCCGTGACGAGTCCGTCACTGGCGACCAGGCAAAACGGCAGCGTGAGCACGTCATCGATAGCTGATTCATCGGCATAAATGTGGCGAATACCGATCTCCCGCAAACGGTCTGCAGCTTCGATCAAAAGGTCACAGCAGAACGCACCCACCGCTTCCCAATCTCCAAGGGAGACTCCAGTGAGGTCGGGCCGATCCGGCACCGACGACAGAAAGAGCTCGTCATACCCTGCTACACGTGCGAGAAAGCTTGCCTCGGCGTCTACGTGGTGTTCCATTACCGAGCGTGTTGTCGGGTCGGCGAGCCGCGCCAGAACCTGACTCGTGTCCCCCTCCATGAGTTCATCAGGGAAGAGATCGATGAGAAGCCCCGGCCCCCAGCGCTCGGGAAATGTGTCGACACTGAACTGACCCGTTGCTGCCTGGTTCATCACGGTGAGAGCTGCTTCGATCTCAGATTCGGGGGCGTTGGGTCGCGCCACGACGTGGGAGAGTTGCAAGTGGGCTCCCGTGTCTGCGCTTGCGGCAAGTGCTTCGCGAATGGCTGCCACATAACTCTCGGAGCGGTCGCGCATATGTGTGGCGTATATACCTCCGTGGCTCCCGACCACCTCTACGAGATGTCGGATCTCGGACTCAGGCGCCCAACAGCCCGGACGGTACTGGAGGCCTGTCGACATCCCGACTGCGCCGGCCTGCATCGCCTCGTCGAGGAGCCGCGTCATTGTCTCCAGTTCGACGACCGTAGCGGGCCGTGGCACCACACCCATCACTGCGTTGCGAAGAGCACCATGCGGGACCATGGCAGCAACATTGACGGCGAGCCCGCTCAGATATTCCATGTACTCGGGAAAGCTCCGCCACGCGATGTCGACGCCCCATTCGGGCCGAAGAGCGAAGGCGACAGGTCGAATGTCGTGTGCATCGGAGATTGGGGCCACGCCTCCACCGCAGTTCCCGACGGCGATAGTGGTCACGCCCTGCCGTAGAGCGCTGTCAGCGGACGGAAAGGCCAGGATTGAGTAGTCGGCATGTGTGTGGAGATCAACGAAACCAGGTGCGACCACTCGTCCGGCGGCATCGATGGTTTCGGCATCGGTTCCGCTGTCGATGCTGGTTTCGACGGCCAGAATGCTCCCGTTCTCCACGAGGATGTCCGCCTGTCGGGCTGGGCTGCCGGTCCCGTCAACGACGGTACCGCCGCGAACAACGAGCCGTTCGGTCATCACGGGTTGGCGCGATGGGAACTGAGGGCGAGTCCTTCAGCAAGCTGATCTGCTGCCAGCCAACTCCCGCTGATGACGATTCCGATTCGATCGCCCTCGATGGCTTCAGGGTGAAGTCGGAACGCCGCGAGGGGCGCTGCGGCGGCACCCTCGACGACAAGCCCGAGCGATTGGAACGCCGACCCAGACTCTGCCCGGAGATCGTCATCGGTTACGAGAACGATGGTCTCGAGCCGCTCGGTCATCACTGAAAGGGCAAGTTCGCCTGGCCGCTCTGTGGCGAGACCGCCCGCATACGTGTGGCACCCCTGCGGGACGATCTTGCCGGCAAGCCAACTACGGGTGGCTCCAGGGGCCTCGATCGACTGGACACCGACGATTGTCGCTGATGAGCCGGCGGCGGCCACTGCAAGGAGACTGGCGGCCACAAGGGTGCCTCCGCCTATCGGCACCACGATGGTGTCGAGGTCAGGCCGTTGCTCAAGCATTTCCATGACCACAGTGGCTGCTCCTGCCATAAGGTACGGCGACTCGCCGTCTTCGATGTAGAGCCCGTTGCGCTCGGCAGCAATCTCACGGGCCCGCTGCTCGGACTCGGTCAGGGTGGGGCCTGATATCACGACAGTCGCGCCGAGCGACTCCATCGCAGAGCGCTTTTCATCGAGAGTCGTCGTGGGCGAGCAGACGATCACTTCAACACCGTGGCGTCTGCCGGCAAAGGCGATGCCTTGCCCATGGTTCCCTGTGGATGCTGTCACGATCGGTCGACCGGGGAATTCTTCGACGGCGCTGGCCACGGCCATGAGTGCTCCGCGGAACTTGAATGACCGGACAGCCGATATCCCTTCCAGTTTGAGGTGGACTTCCTTGCCGGATCGTGTGCTCAACAACCGCGAGTGAATTAGCGGAGTGGAGGGATGCGCCGCGGCGACGATGTCCTTCGCTCGGGCCAGCTGGCCGGCGTCCGGTGCGAGAGAATCCGGCCGTCCGCGCTCTGGTGTGCGGCGATGGACTCCGGTTTGTGCTGGTTCGTTCACTGTGGCCTCTGTGGTCGGGTCAATTTGTCAACAATCGTAATCAATGGGAGACGTCCGGAAATGGTCGTCCTGCCGCGAACACAATTTCAGGGTCGCGGAGGGCAGCGATCGACGCGAGGGGATCGCCTGTGACGACGAGAAGATCCGCCTGATACCCCGGCTCGACCAGTCCGACATCGGCAAGACCGAAGAGGGCCGCCGTGGCGGTCGTTGCAGAGGCCAGCGCTTCTTGTGGGGTCATGCCCATTTCGACGTAGACCTCGAGTTCGTCGACGATGTCACCAGGATGGGTGAGTGGGGCACCGCCGTCATTGCCCGCCGCAATAGTGACGCCAAGCTCGATGGCCCTGCGTAGCGCCCATTCCAGGCTGGGAGCGAGTCGGGCGCAGTCTTCGACGATGAAAGTCGGGATGCCGGCCGCCGGTCCTCGCTGAGTTATTGCCCGATCACACGCGATCGTGGGCACGAGAGAGATGCCTCCGCGGACCAT
>JAQCAA010000091.1 GCA_027728645.1 Actinomycetota bacterium
TCTGCCTTTTGGGGAGGCGTTCACCGTCCACCGTCCACCGTCCACCGTCCCGACGGTCGACAGGTTTGGGTTCGGTAGGTGGTAGGTGGTAGGTGGTAGGTGGTAGGTGGTAGGTGGTAGGTGGCAGGCGGCAGGCGGTCAACGGTAGACGGTAGACGGTAGACGTATCCGCACTCCGGTCTGCTCATCTGTCCTCTGTCCTCTGCCCTCTGTCCTCCCTCGAGGGAGGACGGGCGAGCCGCGCGAGCCAGGAGGGTGGAGTGCACAGACCGCCTGGCAACCTCAAGCGTGTGATCCCCCTGCATCGTTCGTTCCTCACTCTGCCGTCCCCCTTGAAAGGGGGACAGACCTAGCAACATCCGCTCGCTGCAGTTTCGGATATCGGTTATCGGGATTCCTGATTCGTTATGCTTGCGACTTGTCAGGAGGACCAGTGAGCGAAGGCCGTGATGAACCCCACGTATCAACCCGACGAGGTAGAAGCACGCTGGTACAAGGTTTGGGAAGAGTCTGGCTCATTTCGGCCTGAGGTGAACCCCGATGGCGAGCCGTTCAGCATCGTCATCCCTCCACCGAATGTCACCGGTGTCCTTCACATGGGACACGCACTTGACCACGCTATTCAAGATGTCGTCATCCGTCGCAAGCGGATGCAGGGCTTTGCGGCATTGTGGCTTCCTGGCACGGATCACGCCGGCATTGCCACCCAGAATGTGGTTGAACGAGAACTACGCAAAGAGGGCTTGACGCGGCACGACGTTGGGCGTGAGGCCTTTATCGAGCAAGTGTGGGCGTGGAAAGCCAAGTCCGGCGACACCATTGCGAACCAGATGCGCAAACTCGGAGATTCCACGGATTGGAGTCGCGAACGCTTCACATTCGACGAAGGGCTGAGCGCTGCCGTCCGGAAAGTGTTTGTCGACCTCTACGACGAAGGTCTGATGTACCGGGCGAACCGGATCATCAATTGGTGCCCGCGCTGCCACACCGCCCTGTCGGAGATTGAGGTCGAGCACGAGGACGACCCTGGCGAACTCACCTACATCCGGTACCCGTTCACTGACGGATCAGGCTTTATCACAGTGGCTACCACCAGACCAGAGACCATGCTCGGCGACACAGGCATTGCCGTTCATCCAGATGACGAGCGATACAAGGACGCCATTGGCAAGACCGTGATGCTTCCGCTTATGGATCGTGAGATTCCCGTTGTCGGGGATGAGGGTGTGGAGTCTGACTTTGGAACCGGGGCTGTCAAAGTCACACCTGCCCATGATCCCCTCGACTTCGAAATTGGCAAGCGGCACGGGCTGAAGTCGATCATCGTGATTGACACGGAAGCCAAGATCACCGCTGACGGCGGCGAGTTCTTCGGCATGGACCGCTTCGAGGCGAGAGAGGCCGTCCGCTCGCGACTTCGGGAGATCGACGCCATCGAGAAGATCGAAGAGCATCAGCACTCTGTCGGCCACTGTTCTCGATGCCACACAGTCGTCGAACCGCTGCTCTCCCTTCAATGGTTTGTAAAGGTCGACGCTTTGGTTGGTCCAGCGATTGATGCAGTGCGAAACGATGAGAGCCGGTTCATCCCAAAACGCTGGGAGAAGAACTACTTCCACTGGATGGAGAACCTCCAAGACTGGTGTGTCAGTCGACAGCTGTGGTGGGGTCACAGGATTCCAGCGTGGTACTGCGATGACTGTGGCGAAACAATCGTTTCGATCGACGACGCCGTGTCGTGTACTGCGTGTGGTTCATCGAAACTCACACGAGACGACGACGTACTCGACACATGGTTCTCGTCAGCGTTGTGGCCGTTTAGCACCCTCGGATGGCCTGATCAGACTGACGACTTCGAGAAGTTCTATCCCACGGCGACACTTGTCACGGGATTCGACATCATCTTCTTCTGGGTTGCCCGCATGATGAAAATGGCGGTCCACTTCACCGATCAGGCCCCGTTCTCAGACATCGTGATCCATGGCATGGTTCGCGATATGAGTGGGAAGAAGATGTCGAAGTCGTCTGGGAACGCCCTCGACCCCCTCGAACTCATCGCTGAATACGGAGCGGATTCCGTTCGTCTTGCCCTCATTCAGGCAGCAGCTCCCGGCCACGACATACCACTTGACACCGAGTGGATCGATGCCTCGCGAAGGTTTGGTAACAAGCTGTGGAATGCCATGCGTTTTGCCGTCGAGTTCATGCGAGTCTCCAAGGTCCCGCAGGACGGTGGCTACCCCGAGGATCCAGGACCAGAAGACGCATGGATTCTTTCCCGTCTTCATGAAGTAAGCGGCGAAATCGACACACTCCTTGACGAGTACCGGCTCTCAGACGCATACGGGCTCCTCTATAACTTTGCATGGTCTGAGGTGTTCGATTGGTACCTCGAAATGGCAAAATCGCTCGCGAATGACGAGGACCGAGCGGACTCGATGCGCCAGACTCTCGGGGTGGTCCTTCGAGATGTTCTCAAGCTGTTCCACCCAGCCATCCCTTTTGTGACGGAAGAATTGTGGAGCAACCTTGGTGATGGTTCGTTGCTGATCACGGCTCCGTGGCCCGATGTTTCTACCCGCCCGTGCCCGCCTGAGATCGCTCCCTTACAGGAACTCGTCTCAGCCATCAGGCGGTTCCGCTCCCAGCACCACATTCCTCACAAGTCGGACGTTCATGTGACGGTCGTCTCAGAGAGCCCTCTTCCCGATTGGTGGATGCGCCAAGTAGCGTCCCTCTCGAACTCGATTCCAGCCGCTGGTGAACGACCGACGTCGGTTGCTGGCCACACCAGACTCTCGGCAGGCGCAGGCGTCGAAGGCTTCATCGAGCTCGAGGGTCTCGTGGATGTCGATGCGGAGCGTCCGAGGATCGAGAAGGCGATCGCTGAGGTTGAGACCAACCTCGCCAAGTCGGTCGCGAAGCTTGCCAACCCGAGCTTTGCTGATCGAGCGCCTGAGGAAGTTGTTTCCGCCGAACGCGCCAGAGTCGAGCAAATGAACGTTGAGCTTGACAAACAGCGCACTCTCCTAGCGGAGCTTGGCTGAGCCGTGTCGGACGCTCTACCGCAAGTGATAGTGAATCGCGAACAGGCCCTGGCGTTCTTCGATGACCGCATCGACTCGGGCGTGGAACCTGGTCTCGTGCGCATCTCAGGGCTGCTCGAGTACATGGGAAACCCGCATCGTGATTATCCCTCCATCCACATCGCTGGAACCAATGGCAAGTCAACGGTCACTCGCATGGTTCAACAGATTCTCGGCGCTCACGGACTTTCGGTTGGAGGCTTCACATCTCCGCATCTCCACCGTGTCGAGGAACGGTTCGGGCTTCATGGCACAGCCATCAGTGGCGACTCTTTTGTAGCTGCTGTGTCTGATATTGCCTGGTTCGTCGCGGGCTACGAACGGGAACACGCAACGACGGTGACGTATTTCGAGGTGGCGGCAGCACTCGCGTTTGCGCTCTTCTCGACGGCAACCGTCGATGTCGGCGTAATTGAAGTGGGGCTCGGAGGCAGGCTTGATGCGACGAACGTCGTCATTGCCGACGTGTCCGTCGTCACGGGGATCGGTATCGATCACACTGAGTTTCTCGGCGAAACGATCGCTCTCATTGCAACCGAGAAGGCGGCAATAGTCAAAGATGGCGGCACCCTCGTCACGGGAGACCTTCCGTCGGAAGCCATAGCTGCTGTGTCGGCACGCGTTGACGAGACCAAAGCGAACTGGATCAAGTTTGATTCAGACTTCTTTGTCTCTGAGGCGAACATTGCCGTTGGTGGGTGGCAGTGCAGTGTTACCGGCGTCCACGGAGAGTACGAAGACCTAGTTCTCAGAATCCATGGCAGGCACCAGGTCGACAATCTCGCAACGGCCATCGCCACCTGCGAGATGTTCCTCGGACGTGAGCTCGACAATGAGTCTCTGGCAAAGGCGGTGGGATCAATGACTTCGCCAGGCAGGCTCGAGGTAGTCAGGCGCAGACCGGTCGTCCTCATCGACGGGGCGCACAACGAGCAGGGCTTCGAAGGACTTGCCGCGACCATCGACAATGAATTCCCGGCCTTGCAGTGGAACCTCGTCCTTGGCGCTAGGGGTAACCGATCGATTGGGGACCTTGTCATGCCGTTGAAGGGTCACATTCGTTCTGTGTTCGCCACTGCCCCGCACGGCGCCGATGCGATAGATGCGAATGACGTTGCTACCGCTGCTGGTGAGGCTCTTGGCGTTCCAGCCGTTGCCTATGAAAGTCCAGAGCTGGCTTTGGCTGACGCTGTGTCTGCCGCCGGCTCAGATGGGGGAGTGATCGTTGCCGGGTCGCTCTACCTCGTCGGCGATGTTCGCGAATCATTTGACATCAGACCAGATCGCTCTGCTGAAGCCCACCTCCGCTTCGAGGCCGAGGTCGCAGACGACAACGACGATGACGACTTCGCAGATTCGGACCTGTTCGATTGAGCAAGTGGACAAGGGACAGAGGACCTCTGCGGCCAAGGCCGACGAAGCCTTCGATCTCGTTCTCGACGCGCAGCGGCGCATTGCAGCAACAATGAACCCGACTCAGAGGGCCGTGATGGCCGAAGCGTTGGCAGCCCTGCTCGTGATGCTTGGCGATGTTCACCCGTTCGATGAGTAGATCTGAATCCCGACAGGACGCCCGCTTCGTCCTAGAAATTGATTGCGACCCGGATCGGGGTTGTACCCTCTGGCAATACTTGCCGCACGCGTGCGGCCAACCCGACGCGATACAGGAGTCCCCCTTTCATGGCACTTGAGAACACATATGTAATGGTCAAGCCAGACGGCGTTGCTCGCGGATTGGTCGGCGAGGTAGTCGGCCGCCTAGAACGTAAGGGGCTGACACTCGTCAATATGCGCATGCTCACCATCGATGCTGAACTTGCTGGCCGGCATTATGGAGAGCACACAGACAAGCCATTCTTCCCTGAGCTTGTGTCGTTCATCACGTCGGGTCCCGTCGTCGCAATGGAATGGTCTGGCGAGAGTGCTATCGCCGTTGCCAGGAACCTGATGGGCGTCACGAATCCTGTTGATGCGGCGCCAGGTACGATTCGCGGCGACCTCGCCCTCGTGATCACGGAAAACATTGTGCACGGATCTGACTCCTCCGAGAGCGCTGAACGCGAATTGAGCATTTTCTTCGGATAGGCAGGTTTAGGGCCGATTAGCAGTTCGTCGGTTACACTCCGACGAACAGTTCGGAATCACATGAACAGCCTTCTTTCATTCGCCGGCCGCGACATGGCGGTCGACCTTGGCACCGCCAACACACTTGTGTTTGTGCGCGGACAAGGCATCGTGCTCAACGAGCCTTCGGTAGTTGCGATGAACACCCGTGACAACCGTCCTCTTGAGGTCGGAATGGCGGCAAAGCGCATGATCGGGCGGACTCCGTCGTACATCCAGGCGATTCGTCCTTTGAGAGATGGAGTGATTGCCGACTTCGATGTCACAGAGAAGATGCTGCGCTATTTCATCGACAAGGTCCACACCGGTCGGTTCGCAGCCCGTCCACGGATTGTCATCTGTGTGCCTTCTGGCATCACAGCTGTTGAGCGCCGCGCTGTTGAAGAGGCCGCGTACCACGCCGGTGCGAGACGGGCATACACGATTGAAGAGCCGATGGCTGCTGCCATCGGTGTCGGGCTCCCCGTTCATGAACCGACGGGATCGATGGTTGTCGATATCGGTGGTGGAACTACGGAGGTCGCCGTTATCTCGCTTGGCGGAATCGTCGTTTCAAAGTCTTCCCGCATTGGAGGCGACGAACTCGACGAGGCCATCATTGCCTGGGTGAAGAAGGAATACAGCCTCATGCTCGGCGAACGCACAGCGGAACAGATCAAGATGGCGATTGGGTCGGCATGGCCGTACGCAGACGAGCCGGCAGCCGAGGTGAGAGGGCGAGATCTGATTTCGGGTCTCCCGAAGACAATCATTCTTTCAAGCGCTGAAGTCCGCGAGGCGATCGAGGAGCCAGTGCAGTCTGTGATTGATGCAGTCAAATTCACGCTCGACAAGACACCGCCAGAGTTGGCAGCAGACGTCATGGAGCGCGGCATCGTCTTGACCGGCGGGGGCGCCTATCTCAAGGGTCTTGATGTACGACTTGCCCATGAAACGGGCATTCCGATCGTCACAGCGGACCGCCCGCTGCACAGTGTCGTTCTTGGTTCAGGGGCCTGTCTCGAGGAATTTGACGTCCTTCAGGCCGTCCTCCAATCCTCGAGCCGCGGCTAGGCACCCCCTCCCGCTGATGCTTCCCACGTCCGGGCGCCGAATGACTCGGACAACGATTCTCTTTGTTTCGCTCGTGTCGATAGGTTTCATCGTTGCCACGTTCGATGTTCGAGACGATGGGGACAGCGTCGCGAACGTCATGCGCGAAGGTACCCAGTCAATCTTTGAGCCCTTGCAGAAAGCAGCAGATTGGGTCGCGAGTCCTGTCATTGGCTTTGTCGATGGTGTTTCGAACCTTGCCGGACTCAAGGAAGAGAACGATCGCCTCCAGGACGAGGTGAGGGAACTCGAGGCAAAGGCTCTGGCGTCGGCAGCTGTGACCGAACAGGTGAGGCAGCTAGAGGCGATATTGGGTCTCTCTGCGCCGTTGGAGCTTCCTGTCGTCAACGCGAGAATCTATTCGTCTGGGCCCTCGGCCTTTGACAACGCCCGATTTATCGACAAGGGGGCGAATGACGGCATCGTTGTTGGTCAAGCGGTGATTGACGAGAGCGGACTCGTCGGAAGAGTCGATCTGGTGTCAGCAAACGACGCCAGAATAAGGCTCATCATTGACCCGCTGGTCTCTGTTGGCGTCCGTGTGCAGTCAACGAATGAAACCGGTATCGCCACGGGCCGTGGAGATGGTCCTCTCCGACTCGAAATGTTCAGGGCAACGTTCGGGGTCAAAGCGGGAGACTTGGTTGTTACAGACGGTTCTCGGTTCCCCCCAGGTCTCGTTGTCGGAACGATTACCGCCGATGCAGCAGCGGAAGTCGGCTTCGTGCTGCGCGCTACCGTCGAACCGGCGGCCCACCTCTCTCAGGTTGATTACGTGACGGTCATCATTGGGTGGACCGCGCTTGACGCTGATCTGCAAGACGGCGTGATCGACAATTCTGTCGCCACCACTACAACCTCGACAGCTGTCACTACCACGACGCTGCCTCCTCCGGAGGGCTGATGAGCAGAGCCCGCGTTGCCATTGCACTTCTCGTGATAGTCGCGTCCCTGGTAGTCCAAACCACCGTATTCGGTGCCAACGGGATCGAACCCTTTGGAGTCGCCCCGGCCCTTGTGACGCTTGTTGTGATCGCAATCGGCCCCTACGTCGAACCTGAATACCATCTCCTGCTCGGGTTCACAGCCGGGATCCTGGCTGACCTCATGGGAAGCGGCACCCTTGGTCTCTGGGCCATGGCGCTTACGGTCGTTGCCTACGCTTCGTCTCGTCTTCGGGCTCGGTTCAACGAAGGCATTGTGCTTTCCGGAGTGCTCATCTTCTCCCTGACCCTCCTCGGCCAGGTTGTATTTGTGTTGCTCGGCACGCTCTTCGGGCAGGACCTTGTGAGCGATTCGTCGCTCGTAGCGAAGATCGTATTGCCAGCGGTATGGAACCTTGTGCTCGGCATTCCCGTTCTATTGATGTTGGCGAGGGTCTTCAAAC
>JAQCAA010000092.1 GCA_027728645.1 Actinomycetota bacterium
GTCCGCGATACCAAACCTGCGGCAGGTGGACATCTCGGCACTTGACGCATAGGTGGGACCGGAGCTTCTCGTCTTGTGCGGCGAGAGCGAGAAATCGGTCCACGGTCGTTGCGAACAGGCCACCATCCGGTGTGGACGTTTCAGGGTGGGCCAGTTCAACCGCTCCGTTCACGATGGACCTCCTTGATGTGACGGCAGATCCCGATGGCGACGCGGTCAGCATCGTGTCTGTGACCCCAACGGCCGGCCAGGTGGAGATCGTGGGAACGGTGTTCACCTTCACGCCTTCACGGTCGGAGTCCGGCACCGTGGTGTTCGACGTCACGATCACCGACGGCAAGGGCGGCTTTGGCTCGTACACGATCACAATCGAAGTTGTTCCGGTTCGCACGATCTCTGGCGTGGCGTTCATCGACACTGATGAGGATGGTTCAAAGGACCCCGGCGAGGCCCCTGTTGCCGGTGCGATCGTCATCGTGACGCATCCCGGCGGTGACGGTGTGATGGACACAGCCGACGACATCGTTCGCGACACCACAACGGGTGCCGACGGGACATGGGCTATCGACGAGATTCCACTGGGAATGGTCAGAGTCCAAACCTTCGCGACCGGAAGGGTGATGATCACGCAGACGACTGACTCGAACTTCGTCGAGACACCGTACGCTGTGCAGCTTCCCGCCACCGGTGTCAATCTCAGTGTTGCGGGCTCAGTTGCGATGATGCTCGTCGCACTGGGCGGGGCCCTGCTGTTCTCAATACGCCGTCGTGAAGAGGATACAGAAACGGCATAGACGGGTACGTGTGCTCAAGTGGGCCCGGCGCCGGCTGTAGGCCGACAAGGCCATCCGAGCGACCCGTTCGAGGTGGTCCTCTTGAGGCGATTTTTCGCTATGAGAATCCGATGCATTGGATGTCACAATTCACCGCCTGAATCGATACCCACCCTACCAACGGCAATCCAACCGATGTGAAGTCGAAGAGCGGACGATTGACACCGGTTGCGGGGGGTGCTATGGTCACGTTCCACATGAAGGTTGCATTCACCCACAAGATGATGTGCATGGCTATGACACAGCCGTGCAGATTCCTCGCGTAGCAATACCAGCAAACACTTCGGAGGACCTGCACCGGCAACGGGCGGGTCCTTTTTCTTTTGAGTGGGGTCTCCCGGCACCGTCGCACCTCCGACCGAATCCCGGGAGGGACAATGACAGACAAACACCGATTCGAAACGCTCCAGCTCCACGCTGGGCAAGAGCCTGCGCCTGGCACGAACTCGAGAGCAGTACCGATCTACCAGACGTCGTCGTACACATTTGATGACGCTGCGCACGGGGCAAGACTGTTCGGCCTCGAAGAGTTCGGAAACATCTACACGAGAATCATGAACCCGACGACTGATGTGTTCGAGAAGCGAATCGCAGCACTTGAGGGAGGCGTTGCCGCAGTTGCGACGGCGAGCGGCCAGGCGGCCCAGTTCACGGCGATCACCATGCTTGCTGAGGCCGGCGACAACATCGTTTCGACCTCGAACCTCTACGGAGGGACGTACAACCAGTTCAAGGTCACCTTCGAGCGGCTAGGGATCGAGATCCGGTTCGTCGCAAGCGACGACCCAGCGGAATTCGCCGCCCGGATCGACGACCGCACAAAGGCCATCTATCTCGAGACCATCGGGAACCCGAAGTTCAATGTGCCAGACCTACCCGAGTTCGCCAAGGTTGCCCACGACGCAGGGATTCCCCTTGTCGTCGACAACACTTTTGGTGCCGGCGGCTACCTTGCACGACCGATCGAGCACGGTGCTGACATCGTGGTTGAATCGGCGACGAAGTGGATAGGCGGCCACGGCACCACCATTGGTGGCGTGATTGTTGACTCCGGAAACTTCGACTGGGGGAGTGGGAAGTTCCCAGCCTTCAGTGAGCCGTCACCCGGGTACCACGGGCTCGTCTTCTCAGACACCTTCGGCGTCAACGGTCCCTTCGGCAACATCGCGTTTGCGATCAGGGCGCGAGTCGAGGGGCTTCGAGACATCGGAGCGAGCTTGTCTCCGTTCAATGCGTTTCTGCTGCTTCAGGGAATCGAAACGTTGTCGCTCAGGGTGCAGAGGCACGTCGACAACACTCTTGCACTTGCGCACTGGCTTACGGCCCGCGATGACGTTGCTTGGGTCAACTACCCGGGACTGGAGGACCATCCGTCTCATGAGGTGGCATCCCGAATCCTCGAAAACGGATACGGCGGAGTGCTTTCGTTCGGGGTTGAGGGCGGAGCAGAGGCAGCGAAGCAGTTCATCGACAACGTCGAACTCGCTTCTCACGTCGCAAACGTAGGCGATGCGAAGACTGTGATCATCCATCCGAGTTCGACGACTCATCAGCAACTTGACAAGCAAGAGCAGCTGTCGGCTGGTGTCACGGAGGACCTGATCAGGGTGTCCGTTGGTATTGAGCATATCGACGATATCACTGCCGATTTTGATCAGGCGCTCGCCGCTGTCAAGACGGTCAGGGCTATTGCGTCGTGAACCACCGTGTGACCCTTGACGGAGTGTTCCCCCTCGATGGGGGGGGAACACTGCGCGACATCACCGTCGAGGTGAGAACATGGGGAAGGCACCGGTCGAATGCCACACTCGTGTGTCATGCTTTGACAGGCGACGCCAACGTTGACGCGTGGTGGCCTGGGTTGTTCGGACGGGGGCGCACCCTCGACGCATCAAAACGGTTTGTCGTTGCTATGAACGTTCTTGGCGGATGCTCCGGAACGACCGGCCCGACGAGCGTCCCAGCTGAAGGCGTTGCACCCTATGGCGGAGCCTTTCCTGACGTCTCAATACGAGACATGGTCGCAGTCCAGAAGGCTGTCCTCGACCAACTCGGCGTCACCCATCTCGACCTTGTCATCGGTGGGTCGATGGGTGGGATGCAGGCACTTGAGTGGGCTGCAATGTATCCCGACGACGTGGGGACCATCATCCCGATCGCCGTTGGCTCAGAACAGTCGGCGTGGGCTGTAGGGATCTCGGAGACCCAGCGGCAGGCGATCACTTCTGATCCATCATGGAAGAACGGTCACTACTCAGAAGATGCACCACCAAGCTCAGGACTTTCGACTGCTCGAATGATCGCCATGTTCAGTTATCGCAGTCCAACGAGCTTTGACGCCCGTTTCGGAAGGAGCGAGGACGAGTCTGGCTTTGCGGTCCAGTCGTACCTGAGACATCACGGAGAAAGCCTTGTGGCAAGGTTCGATGCCAACAGCTACCTGACTCTCGTGGGCGCCATGGACAGCCACGACCTGAGTCGTCGCAGGGGGCCGAGGGAAGCCATCCTGCGGCGGATCAAGACGCGAGCGCTTGTCGTTGGGATCAGCACCGACGTGTTGTATCCGGTAGCAGAAGTGAGGCAGCTCGCTTCTGCACTCCCGAACGCACGGTTCGCCGTTCTCGACAGCCCACACGGCCACGATTCGTTCCTGATTGACACCGAGGCGCTCGAAGGTCTGATCGCGGGCTTCCTGAACGAGTCAAGCGCTACGACCACAACCTCGGCGCAAGGAGCCTCCTGGGCCTGACGTCGAACCATTGCCTCGAAGGACAATCATTCCTCGCGACCCCAGTTCTGGGTCGGTCACCGATGGCCGGTAGAATTCCGAGATGGGAATCTCAGAGATCCGAGCTCGATTTGCACAGTTGCACGCGACCGAGGAACTGTTCGTCATGCCCAATCCGTGGGATGTTGGATCGGCAAAGGAACTTGTTCGGCTTGGCTTTCCCGCTCTCGCCACAACCAGCTCCGGCCATGCGGCATCACTTGGGCGAAGCGACGGCGAGGTAACCCGTGATGAGTTGATCAAGCACGTACGTGCGATTACCTCAGCGGTTGATGTTCCTCTGAATGTGGACTCTGAGCGCTTGTTTTCTGAGGATCTCAAAGGAGTAGCTCAAACGGTCCGACTGCTTGGCGATGCAGGTGCGTCTGGCTGCTCGATCGAAGACTGGAAACCGAGTACGTCGTCCATCGGCAGTGTGGACGTAGCCGTGGAACGAGTAGCGGCAGCCGTGACAGCGGCGGACGCTCTCGGCATGGTTCTTACGGCGCGTGCCGAAAACCACATCCGTGGTGTTGACGACCTCGAAGACACCGTTGCTCGGCTACGTGCGTACCGCGACGTTGGAGCCCACTGTTTGTACGCCCCTGGTTTGACTGACCTTTCTGACATCAAGCGAGTCGTCGACGAGGTCGCTGTACCTGTAAACGTGTTGGCTCTGCCAAGCGGTCCGAGCATCTCGCAACTGGCCGAAATCGGTGTACGCCGAGTTTCAACCGGTGGAGCGTTAGCGGTGGCTGCGTACTCGGCTCTCAGGGCCGCTTCCGAGAGACTGCTCGACAAATAGGTCTCTCTGTTGCCTCATCCTGCCAGCCGGGAGGGTTCGGATGTTCGGATAGAGTGCCTTGGATGAAGGTGCTCCTCATTTCGACATACGAACTTGGGCGTCAACCTGTGCATGTCGCAAGTCCTGCTTCTGCGCTCCTTGATGCAGGTCACGCGGTTCGAGCCATTGACATTTCTGTTGAACCCTGGGATCCGGCAGATGCCGACTGGGCTGATGCGGTTGCAATCTCAACGCCGATGCACACGGCCATGCGCCTCGCACACAACGTCGCCGAGAGCATCAAGCAACGACGACCCGAGCTTCCGGTGGCTGCTTATGGACTCTACGCGGGAGCTGCTCTTGACCTTGGCGACAGGGCACCTTTCGACCGCGCAATCGTGGGGGAGTACGAGACTGCTCTGGTTGACTGGCTCGACGACCGCTCGACAGAACCCGCCCTCAGCGTTCACCTCGACCGCGGTGGATTTCGACTCCCCATTCGAACCATTCTTCCTCCGCTCGACCGCTACGCCCGCCTAGCGATCGGCGGCCACAAGCTGCTAGTAGGTGCGGTTGAGGCAAGTCACGGGTGCCTTCACATGTGCAGGCATTGCCCAATACCTGCCGTGTACGGAGGAAGGCTGCGCGTAGTTGATGTTGAGACGGTGCTTGCCGACATCGACCAGCAGGTTGCCGCAGGGGCCCGGCACATTACGTTCGGTGACCCAGACTTTCTCAACGGACCAGCCCACTCTCTCCGCATCGTCCGTGGGATGCACGCTCGGCACCCAGACCTCACGTTCGACTGCACCGTCAAAGTGGAGCACATCTTGCGATATCGCGACCTGTGGGAGGAATTCGCTGCATCGGGGTGCCTCTTCGTTGTATCGGCCTTTGAGACGATGAACGACCGGATATTGGAGCTTCTGGACAAGGGTCACACCGGCGAGGAAGCTGCAATTGCGGTCCACCTCCTTCGAGACTTCGGCATCGACATACGCCCCTCATGGCTTCCATTCACACCTTGGACCACCCGGGCCGATATCGAATCGATGTTTCGGTTCATCGGCACCCACGACCTCGTGGAGTCGACTGATCCGGTTCAAATGGGCATTCGGCTCCTCATCCCCTTGGGTTCGCTGATGCTCGAACTCCGGGAGCTTGAACCACACATAGGCCGCTACGAACCCGACGCACTGTCATATCCCTGGTCATCAGAAGACCCTGAGGTCGACCTGCTCGCTAAGACTCTGGTCGAGATTGCCGAGGCCGGGGTATCGAGCGGACGGCCCACTGTCGACACGTTCCTCGAGCAGTGGGTCGCCGTCGTTGAGGGAACCGACTTTGCATCGCCACCGAATGCGATCCCTCAAGGGGCAACCGAGGCCCGCCCGAAACTCACTGAATCGTGGTTCTGCTGAGCTGAGCCCACCGCGAGTCAGTTTGACTCGCTCCATCGCCAAACGAGCCCAGATCAGTGACTTGGAGCGCCCTGTTCGATATCGATCCCGGCTAGACCCTCACATCCAGATCAACGGACGATGAGGACGTTGCGGGTTGACGCATGTACTACTCCGTGGCTCACCGATCCGAGGAGGAGCGATCCCAGCGCCCCCCGTCCACGCGATCCCATGATGATGAGGCGTGCGTCGACACTGTCTGCGTATTCGACAATGGTTGAGGCGGGAGAACCTCGCAGATTCACAGCTGTTGAACCCTTTGGGAACGGTCCAGCGGTCTCCCACACCTCCTGCGCCTCTGCTTCTCGGATTGCGTCGAAGTCGACAGCGTCGCCGAGCGAGACCATGTCAGGCATTGTGTATGGGTATACGTTGGTCGTGCTCACGAACACAAAGTGGATGTCTGAGCCGTTGGCATACTCGACGGCAGCGTCGACGACTTTTCGGGTATGTTCAGATCCGTCAATTGCAGCTACGACAGTCATTTCTGCCTCCTTACCGTCTAGTAGATCACCACTCGCGGTTGCTGACTAGAGATGATCTGTCCTGCGAAGCGCTCTTGGATTCCGTCTGGCCGTTCGCTAGGCGCCTAGATTGGTCTCGTGACTCAATCAGGCACCCACAGCGAACTGACTCAGAGCCTCGAGCGCAAAAGAGCTCAGCTCAAGGCGAAGCTTGCCGACCTAACAGCTCCTCCCGAGCAGAACATTGGCGTTGGCTTTGGCAAAAGGGTCGGAGACGGAACGACCGAAGCCGTCGAGCGGATCAGCACGACAGCAACTGCCAGGTCGATCGATGGTTCCATCAAGGCAATCGACGCAGCCCTTCTTCGAATCGCAGCCGGAACATACGGGGTGTGCGAGATTTGCGGCTCCGTAATCCCTGATGAACGGCTCGAGGCACGACCGTCGAGCCTTCGCTGTGTGCACTGCGCTCGCCAGCCGTAGCTGCTAGCGGTCCTTGCACGCGGGGACTAAGAACAGTCTTTGGTCGCCATGTCTTTCGGTGTCTGCGACCTAATCCATGAATCCGGGAGCGAAGAGCCCAATGTTTCGCTTCGGTTAGATTGCAAAGACGAACTTGATGCGTGCGACAATCGATGGGATGGTGGCCTGTGGCCGAAGCTGTTACGAATGCTGACCGTGAGGTTTTGACATGGGACTTGTACGGTCGCGGAGTACGCGAACTAGCCAAACAGATCGCTGACGACGGGTTCGCACCAGACATCATCCTCGGGATCGCAAGGGGAGGTTTGATCCCAGCCGGATCAATTGGCTACGCGCTTTCTGTCAAGAACTGCTACCTGATGAATGTCGAGTACTACACCGATGTCGATGAGCGCCTCGACGTCCCGGTGATCCTCCCTCCGTACCTCGACATGGTCGACCTCGAACACGCGAGTGTGCTCGTTGTCGACGATGTCGCGGACACCGGCCACACACTTCAGAAGGTGTATGAGTTCGTGGCAGGCAAGGTCAGCACCACGAGAGCGGCCGTCCTGTACGAGAAGCCGGGCTCGGCAATCCAATGCAATTATGTGTGGAGACGCACAGATCGATGGATCAACTTCCCATGGTCTTCAGAGCCACCGATCGTTGCTCCATCACCTCGCTGACCTCGATGTTCCGAGATTCACGGCCGTGAATCAACGAGTCTTGGTTACATCAGCCACATCGGCAGCGAGCGCTTGGATGAAGAACTCCCCGTTGGATAGATGGGCAGACTCCACTCAGCGTTTTTGGCGTGGCTAGCGGGAACATA
>JAQCAA010000003.1 GCA_027728645.1 Actinomycetota bacterium
TCTTGTCGTGGCGTCTGATCTTCCGCGCACGATGACAACGGCTGAAGCATTCGGGGGCGCTGAACCAGACCCCGGCTTCCGGGAATTCTCCGTCGGACACTGGGAAGGCCTGACCTCTGTTGAGGTCGCTGAACGTTTCCCGCTTGAGAGGGAAGCTTTCCTCCGCGGCGAAGACGTTGCCCCAGGTGGCGGAGAACAGATGTCTGCATTTCGTGAACGCGTCGGAAACTCCTTTGATCGTCTGACCGATCGCATGGATGACGGCGACCACGCAGTGCTCGTCACCCATGGCGGGGTGATTTGGTCGCTCATGAGTCTGGTTCTCGGGCTCGGCAATGGTGCAGCGATGATTCCTTCGCACAACACAGCGTTCTCTCAGATCATCGTCAGCAGTTCCGGCGAGCGAAGGATCGAGGTATTCAACGACGCAACCCACCTCGACACAACCCCAACCCAATTCGGACCTGAAGGAAGCCACGCAACGTTCGTCCGGCACGGTCAGTCGTTTGGAAATGTGGCCGGCAGATGGGACAGCACAACAGACTCCGAGCTGACCGACCTTGGGAAGGAGCAGGCGGCTCTCGCAGCAGCGCATGTCCCGCAGGTCAAGTCGCTCTACAGCTCCCCACTGCGACGGACGAGCCAAACGGCAGGGATCATCGGGTCAGAGATCGGGACGGAGACGGCTCACGACGAGGGCTTGGTTGAGATGTTCTTTGGGGCGTGGGAGGGACTCACAAGTACTGAGATCCTTGCGCTCCACGGAGACGACATTGCCGAGTATGAGAGCGGCAACGGAGACGACTCTCCTCGCGGAGGCACCGGTGAGTCCCTTACCGGCGCTGGTCTTCGCATGCGTGAGACGGTGCACCGCCTCTCACAGCACTCTGTTGACGGTTCCTTTGTAGCTGTATCCCACGGTGCCGCGATTCGGGCGCTTGCTGTCAATGTGCTTGGGGTCAAAAACGCCGGGAGAGGGAAACTCGCAATCCCTCGGAACACCGCTCAGTCGAAGTTGGTACTCACAGATTCGACTGTCGTTCTTGGGTCGTACAACGTCGCCCCTCACATGGAGGCGTGATCCGTGCGGCTCCTGATCGTGACGAACGATTATCCGCCGAAGCCCGGCGGCATCCAGATGTATCTCCAGAACCTCGTTGATGCCTACCCAGACCCCGTCCACGTTGTGGCACCATCCGACGACGAAGCATCGTCAAACGAGATGGGTGTTACTCGTGGGCACAAGGGATACATGCTGCCAACCGCCAAGACATATCGTCTCGTCGCACAGGCAACTTCCGAATTCCGCCCAGACGCCATTCTCTTCGGAGCACCCCACCCGCTCACACCTCTCGGCCCGAAGCTTCGTGAAGAATTTGATGTTCCATTCGGGATCCTGAGCCACGGTGGAGAGGTCACTCTTCCTGGAGCTGTGCCGCTCGTCAGCCGATGGCTTGGGAAGACGCTTGCCGCGGCAGATGTCAGATTCGCGGTGAGCCGATTCACCGCAGACAAAGTTGCGGCGCTGTCCCACGCACCGGTCACCTTCCTGGGGGCAGGGGTGGAAGTTGCCACGTTCACACCTCCTGCGACGCCGCTCGCAAACTCCAAACCTGTGATCGGTTGCGTCAGCCGGTTTGTACCGCGGAAAGGGCAGGACCGGCTGATCGAAGCCGTGGCGATGCTCGACATCGAAGTGCAACTGCTCCTTGTCGGGAAGGGCCGCACCGAGAAAAGCCTTCGGAAGAAGGCAGAAGCCCTCGGAGTGGACGCCCGGTTCGAAATTGATGTTCCATGGTCCGACCTTGCAGACTTGTACCGGCAGATGGATGTGTTCGTGATGCCCTGTAGGTCACGATGGGGCGGACATGAGATAGAGGGTCTTGGACTCGTCTTTCTAGAGGCAGCTTCCACCGGTCTTCCTGTCATTGCTGGAGACTCCGGAGGCTCGCCAGAGACTGTGATAGCTGGCAAAACGGGATATGTGGCAACCAAGCCAGTGGAAATCGCGGCGCTCCTTTCATCGCTGCTTGCCGACCGCCAGAAAGCCTCCACGATGGGTCTTGCTGGAAGGGAATTTGTTACCAGCGAGTTCACCTGGGATCGGGTGGTTTCACGGTTGCGCGACGGTTTTAGCCCTCACCTGCGCTAGGTTCCGCCCCGCGTGCCGGTCTTGACAGGCACGGCGCCGTGTCGTATTGGTGTATGCCAACCCTTCCGAATGGAACTGCATTGTCCAAGAAACTTGTCATCGTCGAATCGCCAGCCAAGGCGAAAACCATTGGGGGCTACCTTGGCGCGGACTTCATCGTTGAATCCTCTGTTGGACACATCAGGGACATCCCATCGAGAAAGAGGGATCTTCCAGAGAGCAGGCAAGACGCGTGGGCTAAGACTCGATTCGGCATCGACATTGAGAACGACTTCACACCCATCTATATGGTGTCGGAATCCTCCAAACGCCAGGTGCAACTGCTCAAGAAGCTTCTGAAGGAAGTCGACGAGCTCTACCTCGCAACTGATGAAGATCGCGAAGGTGAAGCGATTGCGTGGCACCTGCTTGAGGAACTCAAGCCAAAGGTGCCTGTCCAGAGAATGGTGTTCCACGAGATCACAAAGAAGGCGATCGAGGAGGCGGCAGCGAACCCTCGCGATCTCGATGTGCCACTCGTCCATGCCCAAGAAACGAGACGAATCCTTGACAGACTCTTCGGTTTCGAGGTTTCTCCTGTTCTGTGGAGGCGAGTGAGGCGAGGGCTGTCTGCGGGAAGGGTGCAGTCGCCAGCGACCAGGATCCTTGTCGACCGCGAGCGCGAACGCATGGCGTTCATCCGCTCGGCCTACTCGGGTCTCAAGGCAACGCTTTCGACAAAGGGCGCAGAGTTTCCAGCGCAGCTTCGCTCGATAGACAGCGTGAGGGTCGCCGATGGAAGCGATTTCGACGACAACGGAGTGCTGAAGAAGGACAGAAGAGCACTGTCTTCGGATGACGCGGTCGGACTTGCCCAGGGGCTCAGCGGTGCTGACTTCACCGTTGGCTCGGTCGAGCGCAAACCGTATACCCGTAAGCCATACGCCCCATTCCGTACATCGACCCTTCAGCAGGAGGCTTCGCACAAACTGCGGTTTGGTGCGAGGCGCACCATGAGCGCCGCCCAAGCGCTCTACGAGCAGGGTTTCATCACGTATATGAGGACGGATTCCACAAACCTTTCTGCCACTGCGGTTCAAGCAGCGAGGTCGTTGGTCTCTGATCGATACGGATCGCAATTCCTTCCAGACAAGCCACGTGTCTACGGTGCCAAAGCAAAGGGTGCTCAGGAGGCCCACGAGGCCATCCGACCATCGGGTGAGCGGTTCCAGGACATGGACCGTGCCGCTGGGCAATTCGGGCCGAATTCGGATGCGTCGAGGCTGTACGAGCTGATCTGGATGCGGACCGTTGCTTCCCAGATGAAGGACGCTGTTGGAGAAAGTCTCACGGTCAATATCGAAGCTGAGACTCTCGATGGTCAGACCTGTGCGTTTCGTGCTGGAGGGCGAACGATCACCTTCCCTGGCTTCTTGCGGGCATACGTCGAGGGTCACGACGACCCAGACGCAGCGCTCGACGACCAGGAAACCCATCTACCCCAGATGACCGAGGGCGACACCCTCGTTGCGGTCGCACTTGAGCCAACGGACCACGAAACAAAGCCTCCAGCGAGGTACACCGAGGCTTCACTTGTGAAGCGCATGGAGGAGCTTGGGATCGGCAGACCCTCGACATACGCCTCCATCATTTCAACAATCCTCGACCGCGAGTACTGCTACAAGCAAGGGACAGCGCTCGTGCCCACGTGGAGGGCATTTGGCGTAATCGGGCTTCTCGAAAAGTATTTTGCTGACTATGTCGACTACGACTTCACGGCAAAGATGGAGCAGGACCTTGACCGCATCGCCTCGGGCGACGAGCAGATGGTGCCGTACCTCAAGGCCTTCTACTTCGGGAACGGCCGGCCTGGCACTGGCATTGTCGACTTGGTGTCAGACGATGCCCTTGAGCGCATCGATCCAAAGGAAGTCAACTCGTTTTTGATCGGTGCCGGCGACGACGACGAGCCGATCATCGCAAGGTCTGGCCAGTACGGTCCGTATGTCCAACGTGGCGAGGACAGCGCATCGATTCCTCCTGATCTCCCGCCAGACGAGTTGACGGTCGCCAAGGCAGAAGCGCTTCTGAACGAACCGAAGGACGAGCGGTCACTTGGAAACGACCCAGAGTCAGGGCTCGAGGTGTTCCTCAAGACTGGACGGTTCGGCCCGTACATCCAGCTCGGCGAACGTATACCCGACTCGGACGAAAAGCCTCGGATGGCCTCGGTGTTCAAGTCAATGAACCCAGAGACACTGACGCTCGACGATGCCCTCAAACTGATAACGATTCCACGCGAGCTCGGACCGCACCCCGACGACGCAGAGCCCGTTTTTGCAAAGAACGGTCCTCATGGTCCGTATGTCAACTGGGGCAAGGAGAACCGCTCGATCGGTTCCGAGGACCAATTGCTCACAATCACTCTTGACGAGGCAATCGTCGAACTCGCAAAGCCTCGTGAACGGAGAGGCGCCAAGCCGCCGCTCAAGGAGCTTGGCAAGGACCCTGTATCTGGGAAAGACATCGTCGTGAAAGATGGACGATTCGGTCTCTACATGACAGACGGCGAAACCAATGTGTCGTTCCGGGTGGCAGAGAACCTCGAAAACATCACCCTTGAGCATGCTGCAGACCGTCTTGCAGAAAAGCGTGCAAAGGGTCCTGCTCCGAAAAAGTCGCGAGCGAAGAAGCCGGCCAAGAAGCCGGCCAAGAAGCCGGCCGCAGCGAAGAAGCCCAAGGTGAACCCAGACTCTGGCGACGGCGGGTCGAGCCGTCAGAGATGGGACGGGAGCGCCAGCCCGCGTCCTGCCGACGGAGAGCTACACAAGATTATTGGATCGACTCAGAATCGACGAGAAGACGACTAGCTCAGTCTCAGACCTTCTCATCCGTTCCTGTGTACGGCGGATCTATCGACGTGATGGCAGAGACGCGCCGTTGCCTGACCAAAAAAGCCAGCGAAGAAGAAGTCGTAGGGTCTCGTCCGCATCTCGGAGGGCTCTGATGACCGGTACCGTGTGGGCATGACTGATCTTGCGCGGCGATACATCGCCTTCGAAGGGATTGAAGGGGCTGGTAAGTCGACGGTGGCGCGTCACGTCGCAGACCATCTCCGCGCCACCGGTCACGAGGTGGTGCTCGTGCGTGAGCCGGGAGGCACCGAAGTCGGAGAGAGTATCCGGCAGATCCTTCTTGGAGACGGCGAAGCACCTTCACCCCTCGCAGAAGCCGCACTGTTTGCTGCCTCAAGGGCACATTTGGTTCACACGATCGTACGACCCGCCCTCACAGCTGGATCGTGGGTCATCTCTGACCGCACGGCATATTCGTCGCTTGCGTATCAGGCGATCGGGCGCGGACTTGACCTTGATGCGATCAGAACTCTCAACGACATCGCGATCGGTGGGCTCTGGCCCGGAACGGTGGTTCTCCTCACGGTCGCGACCGATGAAGGTCTCGCCAGGCAAGCCGTCGACGACCGGATTGGGGGAGAGGCTGTGGCTTTTCACAGAGCCGTCGCAGCCGGATTCGATTCACTTGCCGCAGCCGAGCCCGAGCGCTTTGTAGTGGTGGACGCCTCAAAAGCGATAGAGGATGTCGCGGCCGCTGTCATAGACCGGCTTGGCTTGTGACCCCTTTCTCAGAAGTCATTGGCCACGCGGCTGTCGTCAGCCTGCTCACGTCAGAACTTGAGAACCCCGCCCATGCGTATCTCTTCGTCGGGCCTTCGAATGTTGGGAAGGCTCTGATCGCCAGAGAGTTCGCAGCCCATCTCGTCGGGGGAGATGATCCCGATGCTGTGCGGCGAGCCGTCGAGGCGAAACATCCAGACGTCATCGTTGTGGCCCCCGAGGGCAGGTCATCGATCACGGTCGATCAAGCACGTTCCGTGGTTTCATCGGCAGTGCTCGCCCCTCTTGAGGCGAACACCAAGGTGTATCTCTTTGAGGAAGCATCGATGCTCAACGACGAGGCAGCCAATGCCCTTCTCAAAACGATCGAAGAACCAATCCACTCGTCTTCCTTTCTCCTTGTGGCTGACTCTGAGAACGACCTCCCATCCACCGTGGCCAGCAGGTGCAGAACGATTGTGTTCGGACGCGTCAGCGAAAGCGATCTTGTGGCTGGCCTCGTGAAGCACGGTGTTGAACCTGATCGTGCCCTTGAAGCGGCAAAAATCTCGGGGGGGCGCCCAGGTTTGGCACTTGCTCTGGCAACTGAGCCTGCGGTGGCTGCGTATCGAGATGCGTGGATGTCGGTGCCAGCGGAAGTCACAGACCATCCGGGCGATGCGTACCGGCTTGTGGGCGATGTGCTTGATGCAACAGAGCCGCTGCTTGATGCCATCAAGCGACGCCAAGCAGACGAACTGGCTCTTCACCATCCCGATGGGAACGCCCCAAGGACATTCATCGACCGTCAGCAGCGCGAGCTTTCGAGGGCTTCGGATGCGCTGTACGTGACGGGGCTTGAACTGCTCGCGAGTTTCTATCGTGACACCGCTGCGGCTCAGCTTGGTGCCGAAGTGGTGAACGCAGACGTAGACGTCACGCTCCTGACGCGGCTCGATGTGCCGACAGCTGTGGCTCGTGCTGAGAGAGTTTTTGGCGCAATCGAGGCACTCGAAGCGAACCAACGACCGAACCTCGCTCTTGCGTCGCTGTTCGTGGACCTTGGTCAGGATGCCTAGGCGGTCCGTAGTTCGACGGGCGATGGATGCCGTGGCTAGGCCCCCAGTGAGGGCCCTGTCGAAGCTTCTCCTCGATCTTTCTGTATCAGGGACCGATCATGTACCAGCCGAAGGCGGTTTCATTCTCGCCTCCAACCACTTCTCACACCTCGACCCACCGCTTCTCCAGCTGTACTCAGGCCACGACGTGCGGTTTCTCGCAGTCGACGAACTCTTCGGCAAGTCGATGTTTCTCGACGCAGCGCTGAAGCACGGCGCCTCGATACCGCTCGACCGCGATGGCTACCCGGTCGCCGCGATGCGAGAGGCAATCGAGCATCTCGAAGGGGGAAACAGCCTTGGCTTGTTTCCAGAGGGACGTCGCGTCGAGCGGTGGGGGGTTGGCGATCCGAAGCGGGGAGCTGCTTGGCTGTCGTGGATGACCGGTGCGCCTCTCATCCCCGTAGCGATCCATGGGACTCAGCACACACTTTCACCAGCGGACCGCGGGCTGCACAGGACAGCCGTGCGTATCTGGTACGAACCACCATTGTGGTGGCACAACTATTCGGACCGCTTGGATCCCGTCGGCTCGATGACAGCTGATTGGTTTGATGCGGTCGACCGTAGGCTTTCAGATTGGATGGAAACATGACACAGAAACGGATTGTGATTGCAGGTGGATCCGGATTGATCGGGTCCGCCCTTACCGAGGCTTTACAGGCGCGAGGGGACACAGTTGTGACGCTTGTGAGGTTTGCACCCGACGCTGGCACAGATGCCGACACGTTTGTTTGGGGACCGAGGACGGGGGGTCTCGATCCGGCAGCGCTTGAGGGCGCCGACGCCGTGGTGGTTCTCAGCGGTGTCCCTATTGCAGGGAAGCGGTGGACCGAAGAGCGCAAAGCTCTGATCCTCTCTTCGCGAACCGACTCTGTCGGCACGGTCGCAAGGACCATGGCCGCCATGGACAACCCGCCCCCAGTTCTTCTCGCATCTTCAGCCATCGGCTTCTACGGGGAACGCGGCGATGACGTGCTCACTGAAGAGGAGCCGTCGGGGGAAGGATTCTTTGCAGATGTGTGCTCGGCGTGGGAGGGAGCAGCCCGTCCTGCGAAAGCTGCCGGAGTCCGAGTTGTGAACATGCGGACGGGCCTCGTGATGTCTGGCAACGGAGGAGCGCTCGATCCGATGCTCCCTCTCTTCAAGCTCGGAATCGGGGGACGAATCGGCAACGGCAAACAATGGTGGTCGTGGGTGTCTGAGGAGGACTGCGTGCGGGCCTTTCTGCACTGCATCGATGAGGACATTCGCGGTCCCGTCAATGTCGTATCTCCAAACCCGGTCACCAACGCCCAATTCACAAAGGCCCTCGGCAAGGCAGTCCACCGACCGACGTTGCTGCCAACCCCAAGATTTGGCCTCACTGTTCGTCTCGGAAGCGAACTCGCCGAAGCGGTTGGCTACGTGTCCCACAGAGTCGAGCCAGCGGTGTTGAAGAATTCCGGTTTCGAATTCACCCACGAAACCATCGACACGGCCCTGGAAGCAGCACTCGCCTGATCCCACGAGGTGGGGGAGACTGTTCAACGGCTGTTGGTATCATCGCACTCGCCGGCCGGGGTAGCTCAGGGGTAGAGCAACGCACTCGTAATGCGTAGGCCGCGGGTTCAAATCCCGCCTCCGGCTCCAAACTTCAAACCGTTTTGGCGTGAGGCACGGGAAGATATTCCCGCTAGCCACGCCAAAAAGTTCTTTTGGGAGCCGCGGGTCCAAATCCCGCCTACCGATCGACGTCTACCACCAACGGACCCGTGCCATCGCCGAAGCGCATAACCACTGCCTCGACATCTTGGTCGGAGGACACCACTTCGCGGTGGACCACCCCGGCAGGGACAACAACGAAATCGCCCTCCGTGGCTGTGGCCGTCTCAACGTGACCATCGCCGTGCTCGACAGTGAGTGAGCCAGCCAACATGTAGAACACCGTGGTGTTCGAACCGTGATGGTGCCAACCGGTCGAAGCGCCAGCTGGAACAGTCGAGAGCCCAGCCCACAGGGTCGGTTCATCAATAGCGGGGCTTCGAATAATCGAACCTTGTTCTGCACCTGTTGCACGCGCTTTCTCAACCCTCACGCGATCCATCGCCATCTCCCTGAATAGTCACAGCAACCCTACCTGCTCGGGAACGCGTCTGCGCATAACGGCTGCACACATGCGTTGCTGTGTGTGGGTTTTGACTGCAACCCGGTTGCAACCCAACTGGGTACATCGCACTGAGACTGGATGGGACGAAGTCCAGCCGGAATCGGTGAAAGACTGCGTACCGCTCGACATCCCGGTAGCTTCGCACTTCTGGCTGTCGGAGGGTTCTGTCCTCTGATTTCCCGGCCCTTTCTCGGTCCTCCCTCGAGGGAGGACCGATCTGTCCGGACCGAGCCAGCACTGGCGTGAGCGGCTGGCGTAGCCCGAAGCCTGAAAGCTGACGGCTGATTGCTGAAAGCTTGCTCGGCCGCGCTACTTTTCTTCCATGGCTGATCAGGCGACTTTCGAAGACGATGCGATGGAGTACGCACCTCAGCTGTACTCGGCTGCGCTTCGAATGACCCGCAATCCAGCCGATGCAGAAGACGTCGTGCAAGAAACGTTCCTCAAGGCGTACCGGGCCTACGGGTCGTACCAGGCCGGAACAAACCGAAAGGCTTGGCTTTATCGGATCCTCACCAACACCTACATCAACAAGTACCGCAAAGCGCAGCGACGCCCCAACGAGGTGGAACTCGGCGAATTGCAGGACATCTACTTGTACAAGCGTCTTGGCGAACAGTCAGGAGCAAGCGTGAGCGCAGAGTTGACGGCGCTCGACATGTTCGTCGATCAGGACATCGTCGAAGCAATCGAATCGCTCCCGGAGGCATTCCGTCTGCCGGTTCTCTACGCCGATGTGGAAGGTTTCTCGTATAAAGAGATCGCCGAAATCCTTGATGTTCCGATAGGAACCGTCATGTCGAGGCTTCATCGGGGAAGAAAAGCGCTCCAAAGGAAGTTGTGGAACTTGGCAGTGGAACAAGGACTTGTGGAGTCGAGCGAATGAATGGTTGCGAAAACGCAGTCGAATACGTCTACCAGTACATCGACGATGAGCTGACACTGACGCGTAAAGCTCGGGTGAGGTGGCACCTTCGTCGGTGCGGCCATTGCGTCGACGCCTTCCAATTTGAAACGCAGCTGAAGGCTCGGATCAAGATGGCTGGCAAGGAAGAACCGCCTGCAGATTTCTTCACCTCTCTGAGATTGATGATTGAGGCAGAGCGCGGCGCCGCAGAAAAAGATTGCTGACCGATCAGACACGTCTGACCCGAAGGATTGCGCTCTCGCCCTACCCCCGAACCCAGCGTCCGGCACGGGTTCGAACCTACAATTTCGGCTCAGGTCGGGAACCTTCTAACCCCCCACAAACGTTCTATATGTACGAACATCCGACATGGTGGTCGAGGAAGCTCGAACCAACACTTGGCTACGGAGGCCACAATGAACGAAACAGCACTCAAGGGACGCAAGTTCACCGGTGCGACGCGTGCACCAAAGACCTACTCAAACGCTCGAACCTGTGAAGCCAAGGGATGCAAAACCCGGCTCTCGCAGTACAACCGACGCGAGTGGTGCTACACACACGCTCCCACCAAGTATCCACGGCTTCGCGGGAGAATCGCAAAGGCCGAGGCCTAGACGGTCAATCTCGGTACCCAATCGCACAACAGATTCCTCCGATATTCGGTCGGTGTGCTGAGACATGAGTGTGTCAGCCCGCCGACCGTCTATTGTTTCGACCATGCATCGGCATGCGCGCATCATCACCATCGCATTCGTTGCGTCGCTCGTGGTAGGCATTGCGTCCCCAGCTTTCGGCACAGAATCACCTTCCGATGAGGGTGCCACCACGACAACCGTGAGTATCGAGCCGGTCTTCGAGGGTGAGGCTCCCGCCGTGGTCCTCGAAGTGGTCGAGGTCGAGGTTGAGGAGCAGCCTTGGACTGTCAGGTTCATATACCCCTTGATCGGTGTGCTAGCCCTGCTCATCATTGGGGGCTACGCAATCGGGTACAACAGGTCGATCCGCCGCCGTTACCAGGTTGTCGGCTGACCCAGTCCGCCTTGATCCCTCGTAGGCTCAATCTATGAGCAACGTCCGATGAGCCATGTCGACTGGGGAACAGCGCGCAACACTTCGAAGCGCTTCGCTGGCGAGTACCCACTTGCTGATACATACCACGCCCACCGCTTTCAACTCCAAGCCCCCGATCTCGTCGCAAGGGCATCGCAGCTTGTTGCAGAGTCGACTGGCCTCGAGATTCCAGGCCAACCAGAGGTTGGCGTCATTTCACGCCACGACTGGGTCGTCACCAACACTCATTCATTCGCACGCATGCTGCAACCGATCGAGGACGCCAGCGCGGAAACGAACGGAGACGAATTCGCGGGGACGGACCCTGGCGACACCGCACGGCGAAACCTTCCGTCGTTGGCTGGGAAGGCGATGGGCGCACAAATCGGCGCAGTGCTCGGGTTCATGTCCAAGCGCGTTCTCGGCCAATACGAGCTCGTGTTGCCAACAGGCGACAACGACTTTGGAGATTCTGTCCTGTTTGTCGGCGCAAACATCATGTCGATGGAGCGCCAGCACCAGTTCAGACCTTCGAGTTTCCGGTTCTGGGTAGCCCTCCACGAATGCGCCCACCGAGCCCAGTTCACAGGCGTGCCATGGATGCGCCCTTACTTTTTGTCTCTCGTCGAGAAACTGATCTCAACCGACGAACCGGAAAAGGGACGTCTTCTGAGGATCTCGGCAGAGTTTCGGTCTGCGAGGGAGGCAGGTCTCGACCCAATCGGTGACAAGGGAATTGTTGGTTTGCTCGCTTCACCAGGCCAGCTTGAAGTTCTCGACAGGGTCCAGGCCCTGATGTCACTTCTTGAGGGCCACGGCCACGTTGTGATGGATCGTGTAGGCGAGCGCGAGATCGTGGACGTCAAACGGATGTCGAACGTTCTCAAAGCGCGAAGGAAAGACCCAAAGTCGGCCGCGTTCATGAAGCTCATCGGTATCGAGATGAAGATGCGCCAGTACGAAGACGGTGCGAAATTCATCAACGAGGTCGAACGCCTCGCCTCGTGGGAGGCTCTTTCGATGGCATGGGAGTCCCAAGAATCTCTTCCGACGATCGAAGAGATTCGAGACGCAAGACTGTGGCTCGACCGGATGAACGGATGAGGCACGATCTCGCGGCCCGCGTCGCTGCGGCGGTCGGGGACAGCCGATGCGTGGTGGCTCTCGGCGGCGGAGCAGACTCTGCCGTCCTCCTCGCTGCGGCGGTTGAGGCCAGTGGCAACGGAAGCGTCCGGGCAGTCTTCGCTCACCACGGTCTGGAGGGGTCAGAGATGCTTCGCGAATCGGCCACATTGGTTTCTGCGAGGTTCGGAGTTGATCTCTCAGTCGTCGAAGCCGTTGTTGAGGACGGTCCCGATCTCGAGGCGCGGGCGCGAAGGGCGAGGTACAAAGCCATCATCGAGAACTTGGCTGACACAGAAGTCTGCTGCACCGGTCACACGAGCGACGACCAGGCGGAGACTGTCTTGATGCGGCTTCTACGGGGATCCGGAGCGACCGGTCTCGCTGGAATCCCAGCGACTCGCGGCCAGTTTCGCCGTCCGTTTCTCGACGTCTCAAGGACTGAGTTGCGTCAGGTCGCGCAAGCAGAGGACCTGCCATTTGCCGATGACCCAGCGAATACCGATGACCGATTTCTGCGATCCAGGATCCGGAACGAATTGATTCCCACGATTGAGGCCGGTTACGGAGCGGGCCTCAAATCGAATCTCACGAGGACGTCCACGCTCGTAGGTGCAGACGACGCTGTCTTGAACTCGGTTGCTGGCGAAATCCCCATCAGGGTAAATCGATGGGAAGTGGGCCTGCCCGTCGGAGCACTCCTCACCGCCCCAGACGCTGTTGCGTCGCGAGTTGTTCGTCGTGGTTTGAAGGAGTTTCATCGACCGTACAGGGGCGGATTCGAGGATGTTGGCTCAATCATGGCCACAGCAACTGATGGCGTGAGCCGCACCATCTCTGACGGTGTCGAGTGCGCCAGGGAGAACGCCGAGGTGGTTCTTTTTCGGAAGGAGTGCCTCTCCAAGCTGGCGCACGAGGTCGGTAGGGCAATTCCAGTCTCGGCTGATTCCTTGTTCGATTGGCTGGACGAGCGCTTCTGTGTATATACATCCGACTCTCCTGCCATCCGCGCGACGACGAGGCGTCGAACCGGAGTCCGGGCCCTCGCGGGCAACGAGGAAATGACCGTCCGCGGTGTGGCCGAGGGGGATCGAATCGACATTCCCGGCGGTACCACCCCGGTGGTCGAGCTGCTCCGAAACGCAGGAGTGCCATCTCGCAGGCGTCCGTTTTGGATGGTGGTGAACATTAATGGGAAGATTGCAGCGCTCCACGGAATCAGGGTTGCGCCGTGGGCACGACCGATCGTCGGGGAATCCGCCATGATCATCGAAAGGGAAGGCCGATAGTGAAGATTGGGAGAACGCTGGTTTCTGCGGAAGAGATCGAAGCAAAACTCACGGAAATGGGCGCTGCGATTTCGAAAGACTACGCAGGCAAGGATCTACTACTCGTCGGAATCCTCAAGGGTGCGTTCGTTGTGATGGCAGATTTGGCTCGGCACATCACCATCCCTGTCGAGTTCGACTTCATGGCTGTCTCATCGTACGGGTCAGCGACCAAGAGTTCGGGCGTCGTTCGGACTCTCAAGGACCTTGACCAAGAAATCGACGACCGTCACGTCCTCCTCGTCGAGGACATCGTTGACACGGGGCTGACCCTTCAGTACTTGCTCAAGAATCTATCGGTGAGGAAGCCAGCAAGCCTTTCCCTTGCTGCGTTACTTATCAAAGACGGCGTCGAACGGCCCCCGCTGGGCGTTGCCTACGAAGGATTTCGTATCCCTCCAGAGTTTGTCATTGGCTACGGACTCGATTTCGAAGGCAAATACCGCAACCTCCCCTATGTAGCAGTCGTCGACAGCATCGACTGATTCCCGTACCCAGGGTTGGCGGACCATAGAAACGTGGGGTTGGAGCCCACGGAACGAGCGCTCGTGTGCTCTCAGAGTTTTGGACCCGCCGCCACGACATGGAGTCCGTCAAGCTGACGCCAGAGTGGATCTGCTCAATTTGACGTATCGGAGCCGTACCATGTGCGACCCGATGGCAATTTGTCGGAATATGCCCACTTTGTGAGGAGCACCGTGACCCGCACGGCAAGAACGATCCTTCTATACGTCGCTTCCATCTTCTTGGTAGTGCTTGCGTTCCAAGTCGTGTTCGGTCAGGCGCTGTCTCCGACAGAAATTTCTCTCGACGAGTTCAACGAGTATCTCGACAGCGGCCAGGTGTCTGGCGAGATCATTATGAAGGACCGCTCGAACGAGCTGACCGGCACAATCGACAACGGAGGTGAGCAGTTCGACTTCGTCGTCAGGTACCCAGCCGAGTTCGCTGACAATCTCACGATCAAGCTCCAGAACTCGGGCGCCTCGTTCAGGGTCGACGGTCAAGCTCCGACAATCTTTGACTACATCCTCACGTTCATTCCTTATGTTCTGATTTTCGGCTTGTTCATCTTCGTAATCATGCGGATGCAAGGCGGTGGCAGCCGTGTCATGCAGTTCGGCAAATCGAAGGCCAAGCAGGTATCGAAGGACACGCCAAAGGTGCTGTTCTCCGATGTCGCTGGGGCCGAAGAGGCTGTTGAAGAACTCGAAGAAATCAAAGAGTTTCTTTCCTCACCTCAGAAGTTCCGGGCGATGGGGGCCAAGATTCCGAAGGGCGTACTGCTGTATGGCCCTCCGGGAACAGGCAAGACCCTCTTGGCCCGTGCCGTTGCAGGCGAGGCAGGGGTTCCCTTCTTCGCAATCTCAGGATCCGACTTCGTCGAAATGTTTGTCGGTGTGGGTGCGTCACGAGTCAGAGATCTGTTCGATCAGGCCAAGCAGAATGCGCCATCGATCGTATTCATCGATGAGATTGACGCTGTCGGTCGCCACCGCGGTGCCGGACTCGGCGGCGGGCACGACGAACGCGAACAGACCCTCAACCAGCTGCTCGTGGAACTTGATGGCTTCGACGTTTCTTCGGGCGTCATCGTTATTGCGTCTACCAACAGGCCAGACATTCTCGACCCAGCCCTCCTTCGGCCAGGTCGATTCGATCGCCAGATCGTCGTTGGCCTTCCAGATATCAAGGGCCGAGAAGCGATCCTGAACGTGCATTCGAAGGGAAAGCCGTTATCGGAGAGCCTTGACCTTGCCGTTCTTGCTAGGCAGACCGCCGGGTTTACCGGCGCCGATCTTGCCAACCTGATCAACGAGGCTGCGATCCTGTCAGCCCGTGCTGGCGATACCGAGATAGGCATGGCTGCTCTCGAGGAATCAGTGTCACGAGTGCTCATGGGACCGGAACGCAAGTCGCAAGTGATGTCTGAAAAGGACAAGGAGATCACCGCGTACCATGAGGGAGGCCACGCACTTGTTGGTCACGTACTGGCGAATTCCAACCCGATCCACAAGGTGACCATCATTCCTAGGGGACGATCTCTCGGTCACACCCTCTCTCTGCCGATGGACGACAAGATCCACAAGCATCGGTCTGAGATGATCGATCAACTCGCGATGGCCCTTGGAGGTCGCGCAGCTGAGGAGCTGATCTTCGGTGACCCAAGCACAGGTGCCTCAAACGACATCGAAGTTGCAACACAGATCGCCCGCAGCATGGTCATGGAGTACGGCATGAGTGAAAAACTCGGGCCGATTCACTTCGGACGGCCGGCAGGCGAGGTGTTTCTTGGGAGGGATTACTCGCGGAACGACCATCTGTCTGACGAAGTTGCTGCCGCTGTCGACGACGAGATCCGAGTTTTGATGACCCAGGCGCACCAAGAGGCGCAAACGATTCTGTCTGCGCACGCAGATGCTCTAGGTCGAATTGCCAAAGCGTTGCTCGAGCGAGAAACTCTTGATGCACGCGAGGTCGTCGAGATCTTCAGCGATGTGCCGATGTGGGAACACTCTGAGGATGGCTCGATAAGAATCAAAGCCCCCGAGTCTGGCTCGGTTATGGAACCAACCATGGTGTCTGGAAAAGACGAAATCGCCTGACAGCTGGAACACCCCAGAGTGTGCGTTCGGTTGTCATCCTCACGCCCTGACTCCTTGATTCTGTCGGCTCAAAAATGTCCCCGGTGCGGGTGAGGTAGCGAATACGGTCAACGCTATTGTCCCAATCAGATGATTGTGATTAACGCAGATGAGTAAGAAATCCACAGGGCTTGAGCCGAGAGGCTTCCGCTGGGTTATCAAGGATCGGCTCGCTGTATCCGAAAGGGTCGGGGGCTACGGTTTCCAGCACCGAAAAGTTCGGAGAGAAGAGGAACTCACCTGGCTGACGGATCAAGGGATCAACTCGATCGTCAGCCTGCTCGGTCCCGCTCAGAGTTCTCAACCGTACGACACGGCTGGGTTCGCATTTGCTTCCAGCGACGTTCCGGCGGATGTTGAACCCGAAGACGCTGTTGCTGTGTTCGAGCTACTCAGCGAGGCTTTGGCCCCTGCCGGTGCAGTCGTGCTGGTCCACAGGGACACCATTGACGACACACTTGCAGGATTGCTCGCCGGGTACTTGATGCACTCCGCGATGCTCGACGACCCAATAGTGGCAACAGATGTAATCCAGCGAATACTGAGCCGCGCGATCGGTCCCGAGGGACGGCGCCTCATTCCGCAGCCCTGAAGATGGCAAGGGCCTTTGTCGGTATCGTTTCCAACGCTGAGGACGGTAGGCAACGTCTCGCTAGCGTCCTCGAGTCTCTCCCCAGGCTCGGCACAATCACCTGTGGGTCTCCCATCTACGAGGCCGAGCAAACAGGCGTTGCGGGCCATGGTCGACTCGAAAGCGCTGTGGTTGGACTCGACACTGGCCTTTCTCCTGACATGCTTCTTAAGGCCTTGCGGGAGATCGAGCGAGAATATGGCAGATTTGAGAGCGACCGGGAGGGCGCTCTGGCATTTGACCTCGATCTTCTTTGGTACGACGGACAAGCCATGGATGGCGCGGGTTTCCGAGTTTCACCAACGCCAATTCGCGATCGGAAGTCTGTGCTTGCCCCGCTCGTCTATGCATCACCTGGGCTTGCGGATGCGACGGGTCCATACGCCATCTCTCTCGGCGCGGTCGCTGATCAGGTTGTTCGCAAGGTGTCCGGCCAGGTCGATCCAACGGCGCCTCGATGGCGGTCGGGGCTTGCCGACGCCCTTGATCTTGATGGCGGTGACGGTTCGTACTCGTTCAACCTTGACCGAGACTGGCAGAATCGAACGGAAGCCATGTTCGGCGGCTTCCTTGGGGCTGCCGTGCTCGCTGCTGGCGGGGCGGAGCACCCCGAGATGGTCCCGACATCGCTGACGTACCGGTATCTCAAGCCGATACTGGCAGGAGGTCGAGCCTCGATTGGTGTCGAGCACAATCGCAGGAGCGACCGATCCGCCGACCTTTCAATGTCCGTTTCGGTTGATGGAGTCGAATGTGGCCGAGCCCACCTGTCAACGGTGGTCGACAGAGGCGTCGTCATCGCTTCCGCAAAGGCGCCAACGGTGATTCCCCTTCACGAGTGTGTGCCGGTGGACGAAATGATCGATGCGTCGGGAGGCGAACCAGGTAACTCGGTGCGCAGTTGGCGTCCGCTCGAGCGATGGGACATTCCAGATCTCGTCGATGGGGTATCGGGAAAGCTGCGGGCATGGTGCCCGAACCCGGTGGAGGGATCAGACGACGCATACCTGGCGGCCGCTGCGCTGTTCATGCCAATCGATGCACTCATATGGCCCGTAACAATGCTGGCAGCTGGGCGGCTAGGGGGGAAGCCGATCTTCACTCCGACGATCGAGATATCGGCTCGTTTCGCCCAAACCTCGAATCTTGGAGGATGGTTCCTCGGAGAGGCGAGCATCGACCATCTGACCACCAAATCGGTTGCGGGTTCCATCCAGGTCTGGGCCGAAGACGGCACCCACGCAGCAACCGGCCGCTCACTGAACCTCACGATCGGCTAGGGAGTACGTTTTGGCGTGAGGCACGGGAATATATTCCCGCAGGTCACGCCAAAACGTTTCTTGGAGATGGGTACGCTTCGTGACTCGGACCGATACCCATTGGATCGGAACCACATGAACATCACAATCTATGGACCAGGGCGGGCAGGCGGGGCAATCGCGATTGCCTCAGCAGCAGCGGGACACCGCATCACCGGGATCGACGGTCGAACTCCCGAGCACACCGAAGCCCTGAGGGCGCTGGTTCACGTTTCCCACGGTGAACCCGATCTCTTGATCATCGCTGTTTCAGACGATGCCCTAGCCACGGCCTCAGAATTCATCCCGACCAACATCGCCCCGGCAGTTGCCCACCTCTCGGGAGCCGTGCGCGTCGACGTCTTGGACCCTTTTGCTGAGGCTGGCTCACTCATCGGAGCGTTCCATCCACTGCAAACGTTTCCCGATGCCCAAACTGGCGCCGAGAGACTGGCAGGTGCGCACGTAGCCATCACAGCCGATGCCCCCCTCAACGACATTCTTAGAGACTTGGCGTCGTCGCTTGGGTGTCACAGCTTCTCGATATCGGACGACATGAAACCGCTCTATCACGCCGCGGCCGCCGCGTCTGCGAACGCAACCCTTGCAGCGCTTGCTGTTGCGTCCGATCTTTTTACCGCAGCGGGAGTCGACTTCGCTGTCGCCCGACCACTGGTGGATGCAATCGTCCGAAACGCATTCGACCTTGGCCCGAGGCACTCGCTGACCGGTCCCATTGCCCGAGGCGACATCGCCACGGTGACTGCCCAGCTCGAGGCAGTTCGCAGCGCAGCTCCCGACCTCGTGGACGCATTCGTCAACCTTGGACGAGCAACTGCCGCCGTCGCCGGAACATCGCTTGAGTTCGCTGAGGTATGGTCGTGATCATCGTCAGAACGTTCGGAGAGGTACGGGCCGCTGCCCATTCGGCTGTATCGCTTGTGCCGACCATGGGCTACCTCCACGAGGGCCATATGAGTCTGATTGGCGCGGCCAGCCAAACAGGCGACACCACTGTCGTGTCGCTCTTTGTGAACCCGACCCAGTTCGGCGACAGCGCCGACTTCGTCGCGTACCCGCACAACGAGGCAAGGGATGCGGCGATTGCGGAGGCGGCGGGTTGCGACATTTTCTTCGCTCCGTCTGCCGACGAGGTGTACCCGCTTGGGCATCGAGTCACCGTGTCTGTTGGAGGCGTTGGCGACGCAATGGAGGGTCGATTCAGGCATGGACATTTCGAAGGCGTGGCCACCGTTGTTGCCAAGCTGTTTGCAGGAGTTCAGCCTCGCCGCGCCTTCTTCGGGCGTAAGGACGCTCAGCAGCTCGCCGTTGTCAGAACATTGCGCGACGGTCTCAGGTTCCCAGTTGAAGTGATCGGCATGCCAACAGTGCGTGAGCAGGACGGACTTGCGCTGTCGAGTAGAAACACACAGATCGGCAAGGGTGTGCGACGCGAGGCCCTCAGCCTCAGCCGAGCACTGTTTTCAGCTGCGGACGCCATCGAACAGGGCGAGCGAGATTCAGCGGCGATTGCCAAAATCGCGCGATCTGTCGCCGCTGCCACACCTCAGGTTGAGGTCGAATACCTGGAGGTTGCCGATTCGATGTCGGCCGCTCCGATTGAGGAGATCGATCGGGACGCCTTTGTAGCGATTGCCGCAAAGGTCGGGGGAGTCAGACTGATAGACAATATTGCTGTCGATGCAGTCACACTCGCCACCGACCGCGGGATCATGCTCGACAAACAAAGCATTCTCTATGAGGAGGACTGATGCTGCTCACCGTTGATGTGGGAAATACACAGATCGCACTTGGAATGTTTGATGGTGTCGAGCTCATAGGTCACTGGAGGGTTTCGACTGACCCGCATGCGACACTTGACGAGATTCGGTGGGAAATGACGGGAATCCTGGCCTCAGATGGCTTCTCGCCAGCTGACATTTTGGGTGTTGCGATATCGAGCGTCGTTCCGGCCGTCACGACAAACCTGCGTCGGATCATTCCATTCATCACGAGCGGTCCGTCCATCGTTGTTGAGGCTGGCGTACGTACCGGTATGGCAATCGAGATTGATAACCCCCGCGAGGTAGGTGCAGATCGAGTCGTCAACGCCGTTGCTGCGCGCGAGAGGCACGGCACCCCAGTGGTCGTCGTCGACTTTGGGACTTCGACGAACTTCGATGTCGTCGGACCGAGCGGTGCGTACCTTGGTGGCGTGATCGCCCCTGGGCTCGAGATAGCGACCAATGCGCTGGTTGCTGGCACGGCGGCCCTACGGCGAGTCGAGTTCTCTCCACCCAGGTCCGTTATAGGGAAGGGCACGGTCGAAGCGATCCAGTCCGGAGCCGTCTTCGGTCATGCAGGAATGGTTGACGGGATCCTCGAACGCATCGCCGCCGAACTCGGTGAGGACCCTATCCGCGTCGCGACCGGGGGCCTCGCGTCTACCATCGTGCCTCACTGCACAAGCGTCGACACTATCGACGAATATCTGACTCTCGAAGGACTCAGAATCATCTTCGACCGCAATCAGGACACCGAATGACGGATGTTTCAGAACCGACCGACGACGAACTTGACGATTCCCAATCGCTCGATGACCACCCACTAACCCGCGACCGCGTCGCCAAGTACCGCAAGGTCATGGAGGGTGGCGGCTTTCCCTACTCCTTCGAGAGGACAGCCACCGCGCAAGATCTGGTCGACCGGTTCCCGGACATTGCGCCAGGGGAGGCGACGGGAGAAACCGTGACCGTTGCCGGGCGCCTCAAGAACACCAGAGTCATGGGCAAGTTGATCTTTGCACCCGTCTCTGACCTATCAGGCACCCTCCAACTTTTTGTGGATGTCCAAACCCTGGGGGAGGAGGGATTTGAGGCGTTTCTCGAGCTCGACGCTGGTGACTGGCTGGGAGCGACCGGTGAGGTTATTGCGACGAAGCGCGGCGAACTCTCGGTGAAGGTTTCATCGTTTCAGCTCCTCCAAAAGAGTCTGCGGCCCCTTCCCGATAAGTGGCACGGTCTCAAGGATGTCGAGGAGCGGTCGAGACGCAGATACGTGGATCTCATGGCGAATGACGACGCTCGAAATGTCGCAATTGCCCGTACGACGATCATCAGTGAGTTGAGGAGACAGTTCGAGTTGCGTGGTTACATCGAGGTTGAGACACCGATTCTTCTTCCTGAGGCGACCGGTGCCACTGCTCGGCCCTTCGCTACCCACCACAACGCTCTCGACATCGATATGCAGCTCCGAATTGCGACCGAGCTCTATCTCAAGCGGCTCGTGGTTGGAGGGCTTGAACGGGTGTTTGAGATCGGGAGGATTTTTCGCAACGAAGGGGTCGATTCCTCGCACAATCCCGAGTTCACGATGCTTGAGTCGTACGAGGCATTTGCCGACTACACGGACATCATGACGCTCGTGGAAGATGTGTTTGCCGCTTGTGCGACGGCGGCCAATGACTCGACAGACGTCGAGCTGGATGGCAGGTGGCTCAGTCTCGCTGCGCCGTTTGCTCGCATCACAATGCTTGACGCCGTCAGAGACCGCACCGGCCTCGACATTGACTACGACACAGACATCAGTGTTCTTCGAGCGGCTGCCGGTGATCATGGAGTCCAGCCGGAGGACCACTGGGGTTCGGGCAAGGTGGTGGAGGCGCTGTTTGATGCGGCCGTCGAGTCGACTATCTGGGAGCCGACGTTCGTGACCGAGCACCCCATTGAGGTTTCCCCGCTGTCAAGAGCCCATCGGTCAAAGCCGCATGTGACTGAGCGATTCGAGCTCTTCATCGCAGGTTCCGAATACGCCAACGCGTTCTCTGAGCTGAACGATCCCTTCGACCAGAGAGAGCGTTTTGAAGCCCAAGCAGCGATGAAAGCCGCGGGCGACGACGAGGCTCATCCAGTCGACGACGACTACATCCGTGCTCTTGAGTACGGACTTCCGCCAACCGGTGGTCTCGGTATCGGCGTCGACAGACTCGTGATGCTGCTCACAGGTAAGACCCACATCAGGGAAGTCATCCTCTTCCCGACAATGCGTCCGCACTAACGAGAACGAGCTGTCAGGCGGCGTCGGCGTTTTCGTCGACCTCGGACCACTTCTCGAAGAATGAGCCGACGACTTCGACGGCGAAGCCACCAACCACCGCCCCGGCGAAACAATGAACGGTTCGGGCACCCAGTTCGAACTGGTATGGCTGGATCCGTCCAGAGATGATTCTGATCTCGGCGCCCGTGGCCGTTCCCTCAACCAGACCACTACCGAACACCTCGCAAGCGTCATCAAAGTCAGTGGAATCAAATGACGGGTAAGTCTCGAACTCGACACTGACAGAACCGAGGAACTGCAACGAATGAACCGCGTCACAGCTCAACTCAAACTTGGACGATGTTGCAAAGCATGCGCCAACTTCAAGTACCCAATCGAGGTCTGTCAAGTCTGCCATTCTCCCAGCGAAGAGCACCTCAGTATCTCCCACATCGTCAAGAATCACGACACACGCGAGATATCGATCGCCTCGGTCGAATTCGTCTATATCTGGCATGTAGGTGATCATCGACGGCAGATACTCTTCTTGCGACCGACCGAACTCCTCTGTGTAGACCTCATCACATCGGTACGAGCGGAGATAGGCGATCTCAAGCCCATCGAATTCATCGAGGTCCGTACCGGTGAACTCGCCGAGCAGAACCTCGGCGTTGTGCGGTCCGATGCAAGGGACAACCTGGTCAAGCGCGAAAGGCGCATAGGGCATGCGACCGTAGAAGTCTGGTTGGTCCTGCGGAAGGTAGAGACAGTCACCAGTGGCCCAAACAGGATTCAGTTCATCGATGTCCCTTCGGGCCTCGAGGTAGCGACGGGCCGCGTCGTTGTCGTCGGATACCGCAATCATTACGCCATCGCCTTCACTCCAGAGGTAGAACGTTTCGCCATCGGCCGACTCGACCTCAAGAACTTCATCCGCTTCGTCAGGAACTCCAACATCCGGATTGACTGCCGTCGCAAAGTGGTAGCTGACATACGGATTTGCCCGGAGGCCGGATAACGGAATGATAGAAACAACAGCGATTCGGTTGTCGTTGTCATCGGCGAAAATGGCAGCTGCGGCGCCATCGACAATCACGAACGGCATCCAGCCGTCAATGCTCGCTGCCAATTCGGAATCCTCCGCCGTGGGGTTCAGGACAACGGTGAACCCCTCTTGGAAGCGGAATGCATCGGCCGCAACATCCGATGTGTCGCCAGTTGTTGGAGGCAACAACGCCGGTGGCTTTGTCGTGGTTGTTGGAGGCAACGTCGTGGTGGTCGTTGGACGCACTGTCGTCGTCGTTGACGGCAGGGCTTCGCTGGTCGTCGTCGGACTCGCATTGGAAGTGCATGCGGCGCCGAGGAGGGGGACAAGGACCCAGACCGTCGTGATCTTTGTTCTGTAAGTTCTCAAGTCAGCCAAGCCCCTCGAACATTGCTGGTGCGACCGAGCGCCGGTTCGATCAACTGTATTGAGACACTAGGCCGTGCGGGCCGCATCTACACGGTCCAGCAGGTACTGATCGAGACTGGCGAGAACGCCAGATAGGGGGTTGTGTGGGATCTCGTTCGCTGCTTTCTCAGCAATGCGAATTCGCCCGACGGCTCCGTCCAGCACCGTGTCTATGTAGCCCCCCGAAACAGTGAGATGGATGACCCGTGCAATCGCTTCTGCCGAATACGGCTTTCCGTTTGCAAGAAGTGCTCGAATCTCGTCGCCATCATCGCCCGCAGCCGCGAGCAGAACAGGGAGGGTGAACGTGCCTTCACCGATGTCTGAACCTGCCGGTTTACCGAGGAATTTGTCGCTTGCAACGAGGTCGAGAACGTCGTCCGTGATTTGGAACACCATGCCCATTTCCCATGCCCAGTCTGATATTGCATCGACTGTGTCGTCGTCGGCGCCCCCCGTAATCGCGCCCAGCCTTGCGGATGTGCGTATGAGAGAGGCTGTCTTGCCGCCAATGACCGAGTAATAGCCCTCCGGGCCGTGATTGAGATTGTCGGTGTATATCAGTTCGCGCACCTGGCCTTCGCACAGGGTGGCGTAGGTGCGGGCGATGAGGGCAACGGCCTCTTCGCCGAGCGGTGCAGCAATCTCTGACGCCCTCGCGAGCAGAAAATCACCGGCAAGAATCGCAACCGTGTTGGACCAATTGTGGTTCACCGAGGGGATGCCCCTGCGGGTTTCGGCCTCGTCAATCACATCGTCGTGATAGAGAGATCCGAGATGGACAAGCTCCACGGACACGCCAGCCTCAATTGGCTCTGGGCCATCATTTCCGCCAAGTTCCGCCGCAACCTGTGCAAGCAAAGGGCGGTATCTCTTCCCACCAGCGGAAAGTCCATGCTGTGCAATTTCAGTCAGGAATTTGGTTTCAGCGACCGTGACCTGTTGGAGTCTCTGCTCCACAGCGGTCATTCGGTGCCATACGCGAGGTATCGGGACGAGCTGCTGGAAGATTGGGCTGTCCAAAGTCATGCGCTCCGGTGGGGAATGGCGATAGTAGCGCAGGGGTTCCAAGTACCAGCCCGGGGTGGATGAATCGCTCAAGGTGAGGTTCCCTTTCCCCGTTGTTAGAGGGGTGAGTCCCTATACTCCGCGAGGCGCACCGGAACTCGGGGCGCCGTAGATGTTTGAGGGGTGAGAGAGCGTGTTCGAGCGATTTACAGATCGGGCCCGAAGGGTCGTGGTCCTCGCACAGGAAGAGGCGCGTCTCCTCAACCACAACTACATCGGCACTGAGCACATCCTTCTCGGTCTGATCCACGAAGGCGAGGGCGTAGCAGCTCGTTCACTTGAGGGCCTCGGCATCGATCTGGAATCCGTTCGTCATCAGGTCGTCGAAATCATCGGGCAGGGTTCCCAGGCCCCATCGGGCCACATCCCTTTCACGCCGCGAGCGAAAAAGGTTCTTGAACTCTCGCTCCGTGAAGCTCTCCAACTTGGTCACAACTACATCGGCACGGAACACATCCTCCTCGGCTTGATCCGCGAGGGGGAGGGCGTTGCTGCACAGGCGCTCGTGAAGCTCGGAGCTGAGCTCACCAAGGTCCGCCAAACAGTGATCCAACTTCTTTCCGGAGTCGAGGGCGAAGAGGGGTCGAGTGCAGGCTCAGGTTCCTCAAGTTCTTCCAGTTCGCGAGGCGAAGGCTCCTCATCAGGGTCCACCGTCCTTGACCAGTTCGGACGCAACCTCACCCAGCTTGCTCGGGAGCGCAAACTTGACCCTGTCATCGGGCGCGCAAACGAAATCGAGCGCGTTATGCAGGTCCTATCCCGCCGGACCAAGAACAACCCAGTTCTTATCGGTGAGCCCGGAGTTGGCAAGACAGCGATTGTCGAGGGACTTGCAACTCAGATCGTCGATGGCAATGTGCCGGATTCGCTCGCAGGGAAGCACATCTACACCCTTGACCTAGGCGCCCTGGTTGCCGGCTCGCGGTACAGAGGCGATTTCGAGGAGCGCCTCAAGAAGGTGCTCAAAGAAATCCGCACCCGCGGTGACATCATTCTCTTCATCGACGAGATCCACACCCTCGTGGGGGCAGGGGCCGCCGAAGGGGCAATCGACGCAGCTTCGATCCTTAAGCCAATGTTGGCTCGTGGTGAACTCCAAACGATCGGTGCCACAACCCTCGAGGAGTACCGCAAATACCTTCAGAAAGACTCCGCGCTTGAACGCCGATTCCAACCAATCCAGGTCGACGAACCGTCAATCGCAGACACGATTCGCATTCTTGAGGGTCTGAGAGAGGCGTACGAGGAGCATCACAAGGTTGAGTTCACCGAGCAGGCACTGGTGAACGCTGCAAATCTCGCTGACCGTTACATCTCTGACCGTTTTCTGCCAGACAAGGCGATCGACCTCATCGATGAGGCCGGTTCACGCATGCGCCTTCGTCGCTCGAATCTCCCTGAGGAGATCAAAGACATCGATGAACGCATTGGAAAGGCCCGTTCTGACAAGCGTGAAGCCGTTGCTGCACAGCAGTACGAACGCGCCGCCCAGATGCGTGACAGGGAGCGAGAACTTATTGACGAGCGCAAACAAGCCGAACGTGCAGCTTCCGAAGACGGCGGCGTCGTAACAGCCGTCATCGACGAAGAAGAGATTGCTCAGGTTCTTGCACAGTGGACTGGCATTCCGGTCCATCGCCTCACCGAAGCCGAGACTGAGAAGCTTCTCAACATGGAGGACGAACTCCACAAGCGAATCGTTGGGCAGTCCGATGGAATCGTTGCGGTTTCAAAAGCGATTCGCCGCACCAGGGCAGGGCTCAAGGATCCGAAGCGGCCTGCTGGTTCATTCATCTTCCTCGGCCCTTCCGGAGTTGGTAAGACCGAGACGGCAAAGACGCTGACCGAGTTCTTGTTTGGGGACGAGTCGTCCTTGATCCAGATTGACATGTCTGAGTACATGGAAAAGCACGCTGTATCGAGACTTGTCGGTTCTCCTCCAGGGTACGTCGGTTATGACGAGGGTGGTCAGCTCACGGAGGCCGTTCGCCGCAAGCCCTTCTCTGTTGTTCTGTTCGACGAAATCGAAAAGGCCCACCCGGATGTGTTCAACATCCTCCTCCAGATTCTCGAAGACGGAAGGCTCACCGACGCTCAGGGCCGTACGGTCGATTTCAAGAACACGGTCATCATCATGACATCCAATCTTGGAACTGCCGAAATTCGCAAGAAGGCGATCGGGTTTGCTCAAGACAGTGACCTCGCAAGCTACGACAAGATGCGTGCGAAGGTCATGGAGGCTCTGAAGACTCAGTTCCGCCCAGAGTTCTTGAACCGCATCGACGAAACCATTGTTTTCCACGAGCTCACACTTGATGAGGTGAAAGAGATTGTCGATCTGCTGTTGAAGCGGGTCCGTGAACAGCTTGAATCGCAGGCTCTCGATCTCGTTCTCACCGACGACGCGAAGGAAATGCTCGCAAAGACGGGATACGACCCGCAACTCGGCGCACGTCCTTTGCGGCGAGCAATTCAGCAACTTCTTGAGGATCCGATCTCTGAGAAGGTCCTGTTTAGGGAGTTCCCAGCAGGATCTACCATCTTGGTGGCGGTCGACGAAGACGACAACTCTCGTCTGTCCTTCGAGGCGATCGAAACGCCAAGCAAGCCTCCGGTGGAGCTCGCCGAAAGCTGATTGAGTCGGTGCGCCTCCGGCTTGGTTGGACCTTCCGACGTCCAATCTTCTTCGACATTTCGACTGCGGTAGCGGGGCGCTGTCCGCTCGAATCCGGTACACTTGGTGGTGCTTTCGGCAGGTCGCTGGATTCGTCCTTCTGATACCAACGAGAGCTTCCATTCCCACGAAAGAAAAGGTGCACAATGCGCTCAGGGCTTAAGCGTCGGGGTTTTGTCCTCGTACTCATGCTCGCTCTCGCTCTTGTTGCTGCGGCTTGCAGCAGCGACACGGCAGACGACACAACAACAACAACAACGACAACTACGGCAGCGCCTGCGGTGAATGCTGTCAAGACTTGCTTGGTAACTGACCTTGCCGGTGTCGATGACCGATCCTTCAACGCGAGTGCGTGGCAGGGTGTTCAAGACGCTGTGGCAGCAGGCTTCGCAACGGCTGATTCCTTTGTCCTTGAGTCGACGGACGCCTCGGACTGGCAGCCGAACATCGATCAAATGGTCAGCCAGGGTTGTGAGCACATCGTGACCGTTGGGTTCGCCCTCGGAGAGGTGACAGCGATCAACGCACAGGCGCATCCTGACATCACATGGACGATGATTGACAATGTATTGACCGACGAGACCTTCGCACCGCTTGGGCTCGCGAATGTTCGTGAACTCGTGTACCAAACGGATGAAGCGGCCTTTGCTGCTGGATATCTCGCAGCTGGTGTTTCGACTACGGGGATCACATGCACCTATGGCGGAGCAAACTTCCCCACTGTTGCGATCTTCATGGATGGATTCACTCGTGGCGTTGCTCACTACAACGAGGTCAAGGGTGCCGCGGTCGAGGTTAAGGGCTGGGACACTGAGGCCCGCGATGGCCTGTTCACCGGTAGCTTCACCGATATGGACCTCGCGCGCTCGACGGCAGAAAGCCTCTTCCAAGAGGGTTGTGACATCATCATTCCTGTTGGTGGCGCAATTAACCTTCCAGCGGGTGACCTGATTAACGAAGGTCTCGATGCCGCCCTTATCGGTGTAGATGCCGATGCCTACTTCGCAATGGACGAGCAGTACCAGCCGACGTGGCTTACGACGGTCGAAAAGGCCATCGCTCCATTCATCACGCTCGCAATACAGGAGCACGGTGAAGGAACCTGGACTTCAGGGTCGTTCCTCGGAACGCTCGCTAACGGTGGCGTTGGACTCTCCCCATTCCACGATTGGGATGCACGAGTATCCGATGAGCTCAGGGCTGAGGTCGCTCAGATCCTTGAGGACATTGCGAATGGCGTCATTGACGCATCGTTCACGCAGGTCGGGTACTAGTCCTTCATAGGACCGAATCAATCAGAAGGGGCCTCCACTGCGGTGGGGGCCTCTTCTTCGTTTGAAATCGGAGGCGGTGCGCGGCTGCCAGCACCCATCTAAGGTACTCCTTGGTAGCTGGCGGCAGGAGACGAATGTGACACTGGAATTGCGCGGTATTACCAAGCAGTTTCCTGGCGTCTTGGCGAACGACGATGTCAACCTTTCTGCCTCCGAAGGCGAGATCGTCGCCCTGCTGGGGGAAAACGGTGCTGGCAAGACAACCCTGATGAACATTCTGTACGGCCTCTACACACCAACGGCAGGCGAAGTCATCGTCGATGGCAAGGCATTGGTACTCGAATCGCCGGCCGATGCGATCGATGCGGGAATTGGCATGGTTCATCAGCATTTCATGCTTGTCCCGGTGTTTACGGTCGCCGAGAATGTTGTGCTTGGTGACGAACCGACGAAGCGGATGGGCTGGCTTGACTCCCGGCGTGCCAAGAAAACGGTGACTGATATTTCAGGCCGGTACGGTCTCGATGTCGACCCAGACGCAATTGTCGAGGATCTTCCCGTCGGGTTTCAACAACGGGTGGAGATCATCAAAGTCCTAGCGCGAGAGGCACGATTCTTAGTTTTCGACGAGCCAACTTCTGTCCTTACGCCTCCAGAGGTCGAGCGGTTCTTTGAGATTGTGAATGGGCTCAAAGCCGACGGTAAGGGGATCATCTTCATCAGCCACAAGCTTGGTGAAGCTCTTGAGATCGCCGACAGAATCGTCATCATGCGCAGAGGCAAGACGGTTGCGGAGGTGAACCCGCGGGACGTCGACGAACCAAAGCTTGCTGAGCTGATGGTCGGCCGACCCGTTGACCTTGTCGTGAACAGGACCGAGTCCGATCCGGGGGACGTGGTGCTCTCGGTCAACGATCTCACCGTATTGGATGATCGCGGTAGGAACGCCGTCGATCGGCTGTCGATCGAAGTGCGGGCTGGCGAAATCGTTGGTATCGCCGGCGTGCAAGGGAATGGACAGACTGAGCTCGTCGAGTCTCTTACGGGCATGCGTCCGTCGCTCGGCGGAGTCGTACGGTTGAAGGGTCTCGACGTCACTTCGAAATCGCCACGCGCTATTCACAACCTCGATGTAGCGCATGTGCCAGAGGACCGGCAAAAGAGCGGTCTCGTGCTTCAGTTCACAGTCACAGAGAACATTGTCCTCGATTCCTACCATCAGGCGCCCATTTCACGCGGTGTACGGATGGATTGGGGTCAGGCCACGGATAGGGCGCTGCGACTTGTCGAGGAGTATGACGTCAGGACTCCATCCACCGAGGTGAAGGTTTCCACGCTGTCTGGAGGCAATCAACAGAAGGTAATTGTGGCGAGAGAGTTCGATCGAGACGTGACGCTGGTGATTGCGTCCCAGCCGACTCGTGGAATCGATGTTGGCTCCATCGAATATATCCACAGCCGGATCGTCGAGGAACGTGATGCCGGCGCGGCCGTCCTGATTGTGTCGTCAGAACTCGATGAGATCATGGCCCTCTCCGATCGCATCCTGGTGATGTACGAGGGTCGAGTGGTTGCAGAGTTTGACGGGTCGGCTTCGACGACTGATATCGGTTTGGCGATGCTTGGCAGTCGACCGGACGAGGAAGCTTCATGAGTGACGCTGAGATGCCCCAAGAACCCCCAGCCGAACCCGGTATTCCGGAGGGCGAACCGCCCGAAGATCGGGCCAGTTCGGAGATGTATCGCCGGGTCACCGGAATTGGCACATCGGCTGGACGGGCGATGGTCGTCCCAGCCCTAGCGGTTCTCACGGCGCTCATTATCGGAGCGTTCATTATTGCGGTGACGGACGTTGACACGCTCTCTGTGTGGGGGGATGACCCAGCCGAAGCGTTCCGTCTCACCGTGTCGGGAATCTTCGATGCCTACCGGGCGTTGCTCGTGGGGTCCGTCGGCTCGCTCGATGCCATCAGCGAAACGCTGTTTGCTGCGGCACCGATGATCCTCGCTGGGCTTGCGGTCGCCGTCGGATTCCAAGCAGGGCTGTTCAATATCGGCGTCAACGGTCAAATGCACATCGGTGGCATGGCAGCTCTGTGGGTGGGCTTCACCTTTGCGATTCCAGCCGTCTTCCATGTGCCGCTTGTCATTGCAGCAGCGATCGCAGGCGGTGCGTTGTGGGCCGCGCTAGCGGGGTTCCTAAAGGCGAGGACGGGTGCCCACGAAGTCATCACCACCATCATGTTGAACTTCATTGCGCTATTCCTTGTCGACTATCTGTTGAAGTCTTCACTTTTTCAAGCGCCGGGCCGCAATGACCCGATATCCCAGCCTGCGAACCCAACCTCTGTGTTTGTGACTCTTTTCAGCGATTACCGACTCAATATCGGGTTCATTGTCGCGCTGCTGGCTGTGGCGTTTGTTTGGTGGCTTATGTACCGAACAACGATTGGGTTTGAGTTCAGGGCTGTTGGCTACAGCCCGTCTGGAGGTCGCTACGCAGGAATGAGCGTGGCATGGGTTTATGTGTCTGTGATGGCAGTGTCCGGTGCTCTTGCTGGGATCGCAGGTGCGAATCAAGTTGTGGGTCTCGAACCCTATCGCGGCATTTCGAACTTCGCAGGGAACGTCGGTTTCGATGCAATCGCCCTCGCCCTCCTCGGTAGATCCCATCCGGTTGGAGTGTTGTTTGCCGGGTTGCTCTTCGGGGGGTTGCGTGCAGGTGGTCGAGAAATGCAAGGAGCTGCAGGAATTCCGATTGATCTTGTGCTCGTGCTTCAGGCTCTGATCATCGTGATGATTGCGGCCCCCGAACTTGTGCGAGCGATCTATCGCGTCAAGACCCCAGACCAAGAGATAACCACGGTCACCTCGACTGGGTGGGGCGCATGACAGCGGTATCGGACGCAAGCGAACAGTTGACCAGCACGAGGGCAACGCCAGCTGAGAAGCGTGCTACTGCTGTCGGCATCGTTCTCGTCTTGCTCGCCGCTTTCACATTCTGGGCCTTCGGTCTCGACGTTGACAGTGGATTCGAATCGCAATTCAACCTCTCGCTGCCTGGCGCTCGCTACGAGAATCTGTCTTGGGTTGTCGACTCGAGAGCGGTCGGGTTCATCGTTGCTCTCGTACTCGCGTTCCTCGGCGGGTTCATACTCCGGCGCTCGCACCTCAAGTGGACCAACCTCTCACTATCGGTCGGGCTCGCGCTCTTTGTGTTTTCCTTCCTTACATGGGCTGCCGCTGATGGAGCGTTCAGCTTCGTTGGAATGCTGACCTCGACCGTTGTGCTGTCGGTACCTGTGACACTTGGTGCGCTCACAGGTCTGATGTGCGAGCGGGTAGCCGTCATCAACATTGCCATCGAAGGACAGTTGCTTACGTCTGCGTTCGTTGGAACGATCGTCGGGTCGGCCGCCGGTATTTGGGTCGGTCTGTTCGCCGCAATGCTGACGGGTGCGCTGCTCGGTGCCGTGCTGGCAGTACTCGCGATCAAATACCGGATGGATCAAATCATCGCAGGCGTGGTGATCAATATCTTTGCTCTCGGCCTGACTTCGTTCCTCGCCCGTCGCGTTTTGGCACAGTCCCAAGAATTGAACTCGCCGGGTCGTTTCGGTTCGGTCAAGATCCCATTTCTCGGCGACATTCCCGTGATTGGCCCGATGTTCTTTGACCACAACATGTTTGTGTACATCACATTCATCTTGGTCATTGCGCTACATTTCGGACTCTTCTACACGCGATGGGGACTTCGGTCACGCTCAGTCGGCGAGCATCCAAAGGCTGCCGACACAGTCGGAATCAACGTATATCGCACGCGGTACCGCAATGTGATTCTTGGAGGCGTCATCGCAGGATTCGGAGGTGGGTTCCTTACGCTCGCTCAGGTCTCGAGATTCGAAGAGAACCTCACTGCTGGAATCGGGTTCATCGGACTCGCTGCGTTGATCTTCGGGCGATGGCGCCCTCTCGGTGTCCTCGCTGCTGGCCTTGTGTTCGGCTTCGCGAGAGCTCTTCAGCAGAAACTAGGAATCCTTGGGACGCCGATCCCATCGGAGTTTCTTTCGATGACCCCGTACATTGTGACGATCATCGTCGTCGCTGGCGTCGTCGGACGAGCCCGCCCACCAGCCGCCGACGGCCAGCCGTATATCAAGGACTAGCGGTCGGTCGCTGCGCGCCCGTGTTCACCGTCTACCGTTCACCGTCTACAGGCTTCGGGCTTCGCCCGCTGGCTTCGCCAGTGTTGTCGGTTCTGGGGAATCGGGTATCCGCTTCGTAGTCCGTGAACCGATCGCTCGCTTTGCTCGCTTACCGACCGGAATGGAAGAGGACCGATTCGTCCTAATCGGTTCGTCGGTTATCGGGGTTCGAACAGTCCGTCCTCTGCCCTCTGTCCTCTGAGATCTAGTTCTCTACTCCGTAGATCTCGATGCCTTGGAGGGCGAGTTCTGTGAACGGAGTCAGCTCTCCTGCCGACTGGGCAAGATATGTCGTGGTGACTTCAATCCTGAGCTTGAATGTTTGCAGGCTTGCGATCGGGACCCGCTGAGGCTCGTTCGAGTTTTGGAGCCGGCCAGGGATGGTGACGTTGAGGTCGTTGACCTCAATCTGGTAGCCCTGGATCTTGTAGTTGCGTTTGAAGGCTTCGTCATCCTCAACATTCTGAAAGACAATGTCGGTGATTGCCACCGGCGTAGCAAAGTTGAATTCGAGCCATGCTCCGACTCCTCGCGCCCCATCGTCGTTCCAGCGGGTGTCGGGGTTCCCATCGATGAGGTTTTCCGGTCGATACGAATCGCTGAGGAACGAACTCGCGGTCACAGATGACGGCACAAGGAGAACTGCTGGCTGTGGAACAGTGGAGCTTGTCGTTGAACTTGTCTCCGTTGGGTCGGAAGGGCCTGCTGCCACATCCCCGCCGAAGATGTTCATCATCAGGGCAACGAGGGCCACAAGGAGTACGATCGCCAGGAGGACCCCGAGAGCTCGGCCTCCAGCAGAAGAGCGTGATGCCGGCGCAGGAGCTATTGGCATCGGATCTGAATTCAATCGTGAGCCACACCGCTCGCAGTGATGGTTGTAGGCAGGGTTGTGGGCGCCGCATGATGGGCAGGTGACGGCCGCGACGTTCTGATCAGAGGTTGTGACGTGCTGTTGACTCACGGCAAGTTCGCCGGTGTTGTCCGCTGATTGTGCTCGACCCTTGGGTGGTCTGTCGGTGGTCGATTTGTCGGCAGGGGTGTCTGGAAGGTCGAACCTCTCGAAGAGGTCGTCGAATTGATCGTTGCGGTCATCGCCTTGCATTGCGGTTCCTCACCGGTGTCTTGCCCTTGAGCCGTGTCTCAGGCCCATTCGCGGGTATTGTGCCACGAATGCCCTTCTTGTCCGAAATACGCATCGCTGAACCATGGACCCCCGTCTCGGTGGTCATCGGCGTTGTGCTTCTTGTCGCACTGGTGGGTGGAATCGCATGGTTCATCCGGCGCTCGTGATTTGTCACAGTCACATCGTACGGTTCGATTCATGAAAGGTAGCGCCAGAACCACCAAACCGACCTACCTGTGTCAGCAGTGTGGGCACAGGTCCACGAAGTGGATGGGGTTCTGCCCCCAATGCCGCTCGCCAGAGGCACTCGCCGAGACGGCACCAGTCCGTTCTGGAGCCGGACAGCCTGGTGACTTCGACGTCGTAGCGGCGAATGCACCAAGGACCACCGTGAAGGACCGGCACCCGACCGGGATTGGCGAACTGGACAGGGTGCTCGGTGGTGGAATTGTCCCCGGCGCAGCGATTCTTGTAGGAGGTGAGCCTGGAGTTGGGAAGTCCACGCTGCTCCTTCAGGCCGCAGACCGGATCGCTGAGGCATTCGGGCCTGTGTTGGTTGCGACAGCCGAAGAGTCAACGCATCAGGTCCAAATGAGGGCCCGACGAGTGGGAGTGCAATCAGGAGACGTTTCGATTGCCTCGATCCACGACGTCGACGAAATCATCGCACTGGCTACCGACCGGTCACCTGCGGTTGTCATTGTCGATTCGATTCAGACCGTTTCGACCCTCGACACATCGGGTTCGGCAGGTGGTGTTGCTCAAGTGCGTGATTCGGCGTCCCGTTTGATCTCGTTTGCAAAGGCGAGCGGGACACCGATCGTCCTTGTCGGTCATGTCACGAAGGATGGCTCGATAGCTGGACCCCGGACTCTTGAGCACATGGTCGATGTTGTTCTATACCTCGAAGGCGATGCAGACGTGGGGCTGCGGTTCCTGCGGTCAATCAAGAACCGCTACGGGGCCGTGAACGAGGTCGGTGTTTTTGATATGACAGCCGAAGGGCTTGCCGAGGTCCCAGATCCAAGCGGTCTACTGGTTGCTCACCGGGACGAGTCCGCTGCGGGGTCGGTGCTCTTTCCGACTATCGAGGGCAAACGGCCCGTCGTGGTAGAAATCCAGGCACTCGTTGTGGCTTCGGATGCAGCCCAGCCGCGAAGAAGCGTTACCGGTCTGCCGCCGAGTCGTGTTCACCAGATCCTCGGGGTTCTGTCTCGGCATGGCGGGTTCCCAATGGCGAAACTCGAGGTGTATGTCGCTGTGATGGGCGGCATCAAGGTGACTGAACCGGCAGCCGACCTCCCCGTTGCACTCGCAATCGCATCGGCGCACACACAAATTGCCCTCAATCGAATCTCAGCATGGGGCGAACTTGGACTGACGGGAGACATCCGCCCATCATCACGGCCAGCTGTCAGAACCGGAGAGATAGAGCGAATTTCCGCTGGTCCGATCATCTCCCCGTCTACTGGTTACACGAGGTTGTCCGATGCGCTCGCCTCGGCAGCGGTCTCTCTTGTTTAAGGCGCGTACCCATCGGGCAACGCCTCACGGACATCGAGAATGCGGCTACTCTGAAGGGCCATGATGCCCACTGCAGCTGCACCCCTTCAACTTCTCAGGCGATTTGCGCCAGGTACCCCGTTGCGCACCGCTGCGGAGCTTGTCATGCAGCAAGGGACGGGGGCGTTGATCCTCTTCGGCTCTGGCCCAACCGTCGAAGCTGTGTGCAGCGGAGGTTTCACGCTATCAAACGCCCCGTACACCGCCCAACGGATCGCCGAGCTTGCAAAGATGGACGGCGGGATTGTGGTGAACGACCAAAGCGGCCAAATTCTCCGAGCGAACGTTCACTTCATGCCAGACGCTTCGATCGAGACTGCGGAGACGGGAACACGGTTCCGAACAGCCGAACGGTTGTCGAAGCAAACTGGTTGTCCTGTCCTCGCAGTGTCGGAAGAGAGCCATCTCGTAGCAGTGGTGTTTGGAGGGAACTCTCGGTTCATGCTCCAGTCCACGACGTCCTTACTCGACGAAGCGAATCAGCGCCTTCAGTCTCTTGAACGCCTTCGGCGCCAGTTTGACGACGCCGTGAGACGGCTCGAACGCTACGAGGTGGATGATCTGGTCTCGTTTCGCGAAGTTGTGAGTGTTATCCAGCGTGCTGCAGTCATACGGCTCCTTTCACGAGAGCTTGAACCGATAACGGCCGAACTTGGGGACCAGGCGTCCGTGGTGTCTCTCCAGGCTGGGGATTTGGTGCATGAAGTCGATGAGGTTGCCGAGTTGGTGAACATTGACTACCAGAAGCGCAAGCCACGTAAGGGCTCGTCTGTGTACGCACGGCTCGATGCACTTGCAAGAGACGACTTGTTCGATGCAGCCTCCATCGCTACTGCGCTCGGTTTCGTGCCGATAGAGACTCCAGCTCATCCGAGAGGTGCTCGAGTTCTCGCCAGTGTGCCGCGGCTTCCCAATTCCGTTGCGGAGGCAATTCTCCAAAAGTTCGGCTCCTATGCACGGCTGAGAGGCGTCTCTGCGGAGGATCTCGCCGCTGTTGGCGGCGTCGGACCCATGCGTGCGCAGACCATTCGGGCCTACCTCAGCCGGCTCGAAGAAGTCAGTTTGCTCGGTGATGTCGTCGGCTGACGGCCAACTGACCCCACCCGACCGATACAATCAAGAATTCTGACCATCTCATGAGGATCTGTGGCAACTAAGAAAACCCCTGCACCAAAGGCGACAGCCAAGGCTTCGACCGCAAACGCAAAGAAGTCTGGCACTTCCGCGGCGAAGAAAGCCTCTGCAAAGGCTGCTGCTGTGAAGAAGGCTCCTTCTGTGAAGAAGGCTCCAGCGAAGAAGAAGCCTGCTGCGAAGAAGTCGGCACCGGTTACCTACCCGTTCGCCGTGGGGGACAACGTCGTGTATCCGCACCACGGGGCCGCAACGATCATTCAGAAGAAGCGGATCAACTTTGCTGGCGAGAAGCGTGACTACTTCATTCTCGAGGTCGCCACCGACCAGCTGATTATCCAGGTCCCTGCTGAAAACGCTCTTGAGCGTGGTGTAAGACCTGTGATTTCACGGAGCAAGGCACAGCAGGTGTTCGCAACGTTCAAGGACGAGCCGCAAGAGGCGGGCTCGAACTGGAGCCGTTGGTACAAGCTACTCACGGAGAAGATCAACTCCGGCGACATCTTCCAGGTTGCTGAAGTTGTGCGCGATCTCACACATACACAGCAGGTCAAGGGGATTTCGCCGGCCCTTAAGCGGATGCTCGCAAAGGCAAGACTCATCATTGTGTCTGAATTGCGGTTCTCGCTGGTTCTCAGCGAGGAAGACGCTATCAAGAAGCTCGACCGGGCTCTGCCAAAGGTCGAGGTGCCAGAAGACGCTTGATGCACCAGCCGAGGCGCCACCAATGAAGGTGTGGGCCATCGTGGTTGCTGGTGGCTCTGGTTCACGGTTCGGGGGACCGAAACACGCAGTCCTGCTTGGTGGTGTTCCGCTGTGGCGTCGGTGCGTGCAAACTCTTGAGGCAGCCGGCCTTGAAACTGTCGTGGTGGTTGGTGATGTCCCCGGTGGGCTGCCAGGAGGATTGCGCCGACGGGACTCGGTTTCCGCAGGTCTCTCCGTTGTCCCAGACACTGTCGAGTGGGTCCTCGTTCACGATGCCGCAAGGCCGTTGGTCTCGATCAAACTCGTTGAACGAGTGATAGAAGCAGCGTCTTCAGCGACTGCGGATGCCGTCATTCCTGTATCGCGTGTCACCGATACGCTCAAGATTGTTGATGGAGACACCGTGATGGGGACCGTGGACCGTAGTGCACTGGTCGCAGTTCAGACACCGCAGGCGTTCCGCACCACAAAGCTGAAGAAGGCCCACCTCCGCGATCTCGATGACGACGTCACCGATGACGCCGGGTTGATCGAGCGGGAAGGGGGTATTGTGATGACGGTGCCCGGAGAAGTAACCAATATCAAGATCACATTCGACGGCGACCTCGAACTGGCCGAGGCATTGTTGGGGAGGCTGCAACTTGAGTGATGTGCGCACGGGGTTTGGGTACGACGCACATGCCTTCGGCGGGGAAGGCCCAGTGGTTCTCTGTGGCGTGGCGATAGCGCACCCGACTGGAGTGATCGGCACTTCGGATGCGGACGTCTCGGCCCATGCCGTGTGTGATGCGCTGCTCGGTGCTGTGGCGCTTGGCGATCTAGGACTCCACTTTCCGAGTGTTGCTGAGAGTTCGCTGGACGCGGACTCTCTCGAAATGCTTACGACCTGTGCCGACATGGTGAGATCTGAGGGGTATTCGATATCGAGTGTTGACGTGACGATCATCGCGCAAGAGGTGCAAGTGAACCCTCACAGAGACCTGATGCGCACGAACATCGCTGTCGCTGCCTCGATGCCGATTGAGCGGGTATCGGTGAAGGCAACGACCACGGATCATCTCGGCTGGATTGGAAGAAGCGAGGGCCTCGCCGCCCATGCGGTGGTAACGGTGAGTCGCTGAGCTACAGCGCGTCGATGACTGCTCGCCCGACTGCTGGATCGTTGGTGACCACAGCAACCACTCCTGCTTGAAACAGATCGGCGATCTCATCTGGGTCGTCAACCGTCCACACCACAACCTTCAGACCTGCCCTATTCGCCCTTTTCACGGTCCTGCTTGGATTCTTGAGAAGGTGTGTCCGTGGGAGATGAACGGCATGATGTCTTGCCGTCTTGGCCCACCGGATGGCCACCCAATCGGGAGTCGGGTCAGTGACAAGAAGTCCCCGCAGGACGTCTGGGGACACGACACCCGCTCGACGGACAGATGACGGGTCAAAAGACGACAGCAGAATCCTTTTGAGATCGTCTCGATTCTCGAGCTCAGCAATGGTTTGGTCGACGATGCCCCGACTTGAATCGAACCCGGGTTCGCCTCGATGGTTCTTGATCTCGCCGTTGACGTACATCGACCCCGGAATGGCCGCCAGTCCTTCGGCGAGGGTGGCGATCAAGGGGTCGGCCTCTCGAATCTCATGATACGTCCGCTCCGACAGCGGTCCGAGGGCAGGGTGGCTCGCATCGTGAGCCAAGATAAGTCTCCCATCGGAAGTACGCCTGACATCGAGTTCGATCCCATCCGCCCCGGCCTCGGCCGCGAGCGTAAACGCCTCGATTGAATTGCCTCGAGCGTGTGCGAAGTCGCCCCGGTGAGCGTAGATAAAGGGACCGGGGTCGAGTGGGGTTGGCATTTCACGTCGCACAGTAACCGATGTGGTCTGTGCGCTGAGGTGTCGGGTACCATCCCGCCATGCAGGTTTACAACACCATGGAGCGCGCAGTCGTCCCCTTCGTTCCGACCGATGGGGCTCCCGTGACGATCTATGTATGTGGTCCAACGGTTCAGTCGGAGCCTCATCTAGGCCACGGCCGAAGTGCGGTGGCATTCGATGTCTTGTGGCGCTACCTCGAATGGGCTGGCCACGATGTCGTGTTCGTACGAAACGTGACCGATATTGAAGACAAGATCATCCTCCGCGCAATTGAGACTGGAAAGACAACCGAAGAGGTTGCAGCGGCTGCGTACAGAGACTTCACTTTGGCGTACGACCAGCTGGGAAATCGTCGACCCACGGAGGAGCCGAAGGCGACGGATCACATTCCAGAGATGATTGATCTCATCTCGACGCTCATCGACCACGAGGTGGCCTACGAAGGAGACGTTTACTTTTCCGTCCGCTCGTTCGATGGCTACGGCAAGCTTTCTCGGCACAACCTTGATGACCTTCGTGCCGGCGATCGAATCGAGCCAGGCACGAAAAAGCATGAGCCGCTTGACTTTGTTCTGTGGAAGGCAGCCAAAGCGGGGGAGCCTGCGTGGGACAGTCCGTGGGGGGCTGGTCGACCGGGTTGGCATGTCGAATGTTCCGCGATGGCTGAGCGGTATCTCGGTAGAGGGTTTGATATCCACTGCGGTGGTACCGATCTCATCTTTCCGCATCACGAGAACGAGATAGCCCAGTCAGAGGCTTCGTCTGGCTCCACCTTCGCCCGCTACTGGATGCACAACGGCATGCTCAATCTCCGCGGCCAAAAGATGGCCAAGTCCACGGGTCATCTCGTCACTCTGCTTGGAAGCCTTGAACGCTGGGATCCAATGGCGCTTCGCTTGTTCTTCCTCCGAACGCACTATCGCAAGCCGCTCGACTACACAGAGGACGCTGTCGCTGATGCTGATGCGAGTCTTGGAAGGCTGAGGGCGTTCCTTAGGCGGACCCACGAGGAGGATGCTGAAGTCCCTGCTGTGCCAGATGCTGCGATTCTGGATGCGTTTCGGGCACATATGGATCTGGACCTCGACGTCGCCGGCGCTCTTGCGGTGGTGTTCGACGCCGTGCGGGATGGCAACAGCAAACTCGATGCTGGGGAGCCGGTAGGCGGAGTTGCCGCAGCAGTTGAGGAATTGCTCGGAGTGCTCGGACTTGATCTCGGAGTCCAGGAGGCCATATCCGACGTCGATATTGCCAAGTTGGCTAATCAGCTTGGTCTCGATGCACTTTCCGTCGAGGATCTATTGGCGATAAGACTCACGGCTCGTCAGGCGAGGGATTTCGCCCTCGCAGACGCAATCCGTGACGGTCTTGCAGAACAAGACATCACAATTGAGGACTCACCCGATGGCTCGCGTTGGCATAGGAACTGATCTCGAAGGCTTCCATTCGGTAAGGGCGGCGCTCACCGCTGGGCGAGTTAGAACAATTTCAGTTGAACGCAACCGTGTCCGGCATGCTGAAGTGGTTGAACTGGTTGAGGATGCGAGAGCGCGTGGAGTCAGGGTCGAACTCGTCGATGACGTGAGAGATCGAGCCGTGACTGGGGCGCCGCAGGGAATTGTTGCGACCGCCGATTCACTCCCAACGATGTCGTTGAAAGAGGCTGTTGCCAGTTCGGACAATCCGGCGCTTCTCGTCGTCGACCACGTTGAAGATCCGCGCAATATCGGAGCCGCCGCGAGGTCCGCGGTCGCTTCTGGGATGACAGGCATTGTTGTATCGCGTAACCGATCGGCCCCTCTCGGAGCCACTGCGTTCAAAGCTGCTGTTGGGGCGTTCGAAGTGTTGCCGGTGGTCATGGTGTCATCTGTTGCTGACGCCCTCAAGCGACTGAACCAGCTCGGACTGTGGTGTGTCGGACTCGACGGATCTGGTGATCGCTCGATTCTTGGACTTGAACTTCTTGCACAGCCCGTTGCCGTGTGTGTTGGTGCTGAAGGCTCGGGGCTGTCCCGCCTGGCTGCGGAGCGCTGTGATGTCATCGCAAGCATCCCGATGATTGGACCGGCGGAGAGTCTGAATTCATCCGTTGCGAGCGCGCTCGCGTGTTACGAGGTTGCTCGCGTCCGGGGTTGGGTATCCTGACGACTTCGCTGGCGTAGCTCAGTTGGCCAGAGCAGCCGCCTTGTAAGCGGCAGGTCATGGGTTCGAGTCCCATCGCCAGCTCAACTCGTCCAGAGGACAGACCGGTCGCTGTGCTCCCTTTCAGAGGACAGACCGGTCGCTGTGCTCCCTCACGGACTTTCGTCCTCTGTCCTCTGACGTCTGTCCTCTGACTCCTGTCCTCTGCCGTATCCGGTACAATCCGATTTGTGGACGACGAACACAATGGCGCTGGGGAATCCTCCGATCATGACTTAGGGGCGGTTGTGCGGCGTCTGGGTATCTTTTCGTGGTCGATCATCGGAGTGCTGATTCTGACGTCCGGAGTCTTCTGGGCACTCAGCCACGGTCGCATCATTCTTGCGCCGCTTCTGTTAGCGGTTGTCATTGTCTTTGTTCTGAACCCAATTGTGAGTTGGTTTGCAAATCGGGGGATTCCGAGGATTGTTGGGGCAATGATCGGGTTCCTTGCATTCTTCGCCGGCATCACCCTTATCGTGCTGATAGTCGCCCCAGGCATCGTCGAAC
>JAQCAA010000093.1 GCA_027728645.1 Actinomycetota bacterium
CAGCGTGGGTTGCTGTGCACCACGGCGGGGGAGTGGGTATGGGTAAATCGATCCATGCCGGTGCCCAAGTGGTCGCCGACGGGACCGATCAAGCAGCGCTCCGCATCGAACGAGTCCTCACGAACGACCCTGGCATGGGCGTCATCCGCCACGCAGACGCCGGCTACGACATAGCAATCAACGTAGCCCGCGAAAGAGGCGTCAGCGTCCCGATGCTCGGTATCTGAGCCCGTCTGGAGTCATGCATCGTGTCAAACCTTTTGATCACCAATATTGGACAGCTTGTTACGAATGATTCTGCGCGAGAGGGATTGCTTGGGATTGTTGAGGGTGCCGCGGTTGGAGTTCGTGAAGGAATGATTTCCTGGGTAGGTGCCTCGGATGCGGTCCCTGAGGAATTCAGGTCACTTCCCGCGATAGATGCTCGCGAAATCGCCGTCGTTCCTGGGTTCGTGGACGCCCATACACATGCGGTGTTTGCGGGGGACCGCTCGCACGAGCATGCCATGAGGCTTTCTGGCGCGTCGTACGCCGACATTCAGGCGGCAGGCGACGGGATCTATTCGACGGTACGGGACACCAGAGCGGCGAGCCTCATCGAGTTGATTCTCGGGTCGCGTACTCGCGTGGCTCGCATGCTCGAATCTGGAACCACAACCGTGGAGATCAAGACGGGGTACGGGCTCGACACGGCCAACGAATTGAAGATGCTCGATGCGATCGACGCTGTGGATTCCAGCTTGCCAATCGACATCGTCAGGACATTCCTTGGCGCCCATGTCGTTGGCCCAGAGTTCAATGCAAATCGGACCGGATACGTGGATCTGGTAGTTGGCGAGATGCTTGATGCGGTGTCTGGCCGGGTCGACTTCGTTGACGTCTTTTGCGACGCTGTGGCCTTCACCATTGACGAAACTGAGCGGATCACTGCCGCGGCTAGCGCTGCTGGTATCGCGGTACGGCTGCACGCCGACCAACTCTCGCGAACTGGCGGAGGAGCCTTGGCTGCGAAGATTGGTGCCGTCGCCGCGGATCATCTCGATCACGCATCAGACGAGGATCTTTCCTACATTGCCGCGGCGGGAACGGTTGCGGTTCTCCTTCCAGGCGTCTCACTCATGATGCGGGAACCTGCCCCAGACGGCAGGCGGTTCATCGACGCTGGTGTCACCGTTGCCATCGCGACCGATTGCAACCCTGGTACTTCGTACGTCGAGACGATGCCGTTCATCATCGCACTTGCCGCGACGACCAGCGGGATGACTCCCGCTGAAGCGCTGTGGTCCGCAACCGCGGGAGGAGCAGCTGCACTCGGACTATCCGATCGAGGCATTATCGCGCCTGGGAAGCTTGCCGATCTCGTCATGCTGGATGCCCCGTCGTACGAGCACCTCGCGTATCGCCCAGACGGCGACCTCGTGCGCCGCGTCATCAAGCGCGGTGTGCCCGTCTGAATGAAGGAACTCTGGGATCGCATATCGAGTCGATGGAACCTCGGTAGCCTCCCACCCATGTATTCCCACCCCTATCTGAGCCGAGAGCACCCGATTCGCTTGGCGCACCGCGGTAGCCGCATCTTGTGGCCTGAGAACACACACCACGCCTTCGAAGGTGCAATCTCGATCGGCTACAAGTACATCGAAACCGACATCCGCGTCACTCGCGACGGCGTGGTGGTGGTGTTCCACGACGAAACCCTCGAACGCCTTACCAACGGAGCGGGGCGGGTTGCAGACTGGGACTGGGACGACCTGAAACGCCTCGACGCCGCCTACAACTTCTCGCCAGATGGGGAATCATTTCCACTCAGAGGAACAGGTGTCACGATCTCCAGGCTCGACGACACCTTCAGCACCTTCGGTGACACGAACTTCAACATCGATCTCAAGCCAAAGAACGCTGAGTGGGCGGTCGCCGATGTTGTCGTGCGCATGCGTCGCCTCGACTCGGTACTCATCGGAGGGTTTATAGACGCACGAACCGCTCGCTTCCGAAGGATCACGAAAGGGAGAGTCGCCACATCTGCTGGGTCATCGGGTGCCATGGCGATGTTTGCGGCTTCCAGGGTTGGGCGGTCCTCCAAGCGCAAGGTTGAGGCATATCAACTGCCCCACGACATGAAGGGTGCCTCGATCGACCGTAAGTTGATCGACGCGATCCACGCGGTTGATGCTCAGATTCATCTGTGGACCGTTGACGACCCTCAAGACATGGCCCGGTACCTCGATCTCGGTGTCGACGGTATCGTGACCGACCGACCGGATCTTCTCAACGACGTGATCAAGGAGATGAACGATGAACAAGGGGGAAGCCATTGGTCGAATCGTTCGACTCCAGGTGCAGAAGGTTCCGATCAAGATCAAAGGCGTCGGATACCTGTCGTACGAAATCCTTTCGGTCCCAAGAGCCTCCATCGATGTGTGGGGCATGGTTGGTGCCCACGAAGGCACATGGGTGGTCGACGCCCACCACAAGGCCCACCCAGCCTCACGGGCCGGAGGTCGACGTCCGCTTTCGATCGGATTTACCGGACATTATGACCTGATGGCAGAGAGGTTCGGCGAGGCCCCCCTGGGTGTGGCAGGCGAAAATATCATTGTTGATGGGCCCGCTGTGAGTCTTGCCGACCTTGGCGAAGGTGTCTTGATTGAAACTGCGAACGGAGAATTGATCCCCCTCGAGCGCCCAAGAGTTGCTGCACCGTGTGTCGAGTTCACGAGCTTCATGCTCGGTCTTGAAGACGTCGCCCCACTCGCCGAGATTGAGGGACCGCTCGCCGATCTCCATGACGGTCGCCGTGGCTTCATCGTCGCTGCGGACCACTCTCCAACCTCTGTCACAGTCGAAGTCGGGGACCGGGTGTTCTTCGCCGGCTAGGGGCTGTTTGAACGAGCGACGATTAGTCAATCCTGAACGGGATGCCGTTCATCATCACCATGCAGTCGATGGCGGCGTCACGGGCCCTGTCGAAGTTGAGATCGGCAAACACTTCAAATGGCTCCCCACCGTGCTGCTGATAGACGGTGTACCCACTTTCACGTTCGATGACATAGAGCCCGTTCTTTGGCCCGGCCACTGGACGGCCGAGAGCTTTCAGTGCCGTGTCGTCTGGGATTTCGCTCACCAGGTCGATGCGTTCAACGGTGAGAGCTTCCCGGAAGTCCGCACCCGTTGTGGCTTGCCTCCCAAGCATCGCAGACGCCACTCGGCGGGCCCTGCCTTCGATGATCGCCCTCGCCTGTTCCTGTCTGGTGTACACGTTTGACCGGTACTAGCCGAGTGGGACAACAGGGCGATGGCTCGGCCGCTGATGTTCAAACGAGTCGATGTGTTCGACATAGTGGAGAGAAAGCTCAATGTGGTCGAGACCGTTTACAAGGTTGTGCTTGACGACCGGATCGATATCGAACGATGCTTCGAATCCTTCCGCGCTGACGGTCTGGTTTGGGAGATTGATGGTGACTGTGTTCCCTGGAGCTTCGGCGATGGAAATCAACATGGCAATCTCGGGCTCGGTGAGTTCGACCGTTAGAAGCCCCATCTTTGAACAGTTGCCCTTGAAGATGTCAGCGAACGACTCAGCGACGATCGCCTGGAATCCCCAATCCTCAAGCGCCCACGGTGCGTGCTCTCTGGATGACCCTGACCCAAAGTTCTTACCAGCAACGAGAATCACTGAGTCCTGGTACTCGGGCTTGTTCAGGACGAACCCAGGGTCGAGCTCGCCTTCATGATCCGACGCCCAATCGAAGAACAGGAACTCTCCGAAACCTGAGCGTTCCACCCGTTTGAGGAACTGCTTCGGGATGATCTGATCGGTGTCGATGTTCGCAAGCGGCAGCGGCGCTGCAGTTCCCGAAATGATGTTGAGTGGTCTCATATCGAGTGCTCTCTCACATCGACGAAATGGCCGTGGATCGCAGCGGCTGCCGCCATTTCAGGAGACACGAGATGTGTACGACCGCCTCTTCCCTGCCTGCCCTCAAAGTTTCTGTTTGAAGTCGAGGCACAGCGTTCTCCAGGGTCGAGGACATCTGGATTCATGGCGAGGCACATCGAACAGCCTGCCTCTCTCCATTCGAGGCCCGCAGCAAGGAAGATTTCGTCGAGTCCTTCTGCCTCTGCCTGTTCTTTGACCAGCCCGGATCCTGGAACGACAAGTCCTGTCACGGAGTCGGCAATTGTGTGTCCTGCAAGGACGGCCGCGGCGGCGCGCAGGTCTTCGATTCTCCCATTGGTGCACGACCCGATAAACACTCTGTCGATTGCGATGTCTGTGATCTTTGTGCCAGCTTCGAGGTCCATATAGGCGAGCGCCCGCTCGATCGAGTTTTTCTCAACGGCGTCGCTGGCGTCATCTGGCGAAGGAAGTGTTCCGGAGACAGGAAGTGTTTGCCCAGGGTTGGTACCCCACGACACATGTGGTTCAAGCGTTGCCGCATCAATGAAGATCTCTTTGTCAAAGCCAGCGTCATCGTCGGTCTTGAGTTCACGCCACGATTCGAGCGCTTCGTCCCAGTCCGATCCTTGTGGAGCCATCGGTCTGCCCTTTAGGTAGGCGAACGTTGTCTCGTCGGGGGCAATCATTCCGGCACGGGCCCCGGCCTCGATGCTCATGTTGCAGACCGTCATCCGACCTTCCATCGACAACAACTCGATCGTTGAGCCTCGGTATTCGATGACATGACCTGTGCCCCCTGCGGTCCCGATCCTTGCGATCACTGCAAGGATGATGTCCTTTGCTGTGACTCCAGTCGGGAGGGCACCCTCGACGGTGACGGCCATCGATTTTGGCTTGCGCTGCTGAAGCGTTTGGGTCGCGAGAACATGTTCCACTTCTGAGGTACCGATCCCGAAGGCGAGTGCACCAAAAGCCCCGTGGGTTGCGGTATGCGAATCGCCGCAGACAATCGTCATCCCCGGCTGTGTCACGCCTTGTTCTGGACCAATGACATGCACAATGCCTTGGCGCTTGTCATCGATATCGAACAACGCGATCCCCGCGTCTGCGGTATTACGCCTCAGCGCGTCGATCTGAATGACCGACAATGGATCGTCGATTCCCTGGTCTCTTGGTGTCGTCGGGACCGCATGGTCGATCGTCGCGAGGGTGAGATCGGGCCGCCGGATCGAGCGGCCGCTGATGGAGATGGATTCGAAGGCTTGAGGGGAGGTTACTTCGTGGACGAGGTGGAGATCGATATAGAGGAGCGCTGGTTCGTCAGCGTCTTGATGGACGACATGGCTGCTCCATACTTTGTCGAACAGCGTTGTCGGCGTTCCCATGTGACTCCTTGCGGGATTCTGAGGCAGGCTAGTCGCCGTCACGGTCGTTGCTGTCAACGATGTTTGCGCGGCGTCCCTCTACGATGTTTGCGTGCCGTTCCTCATCGCCTTGATTGCAGCTGTGACTCTCACCTCTCCGTTTGGGGAAGCGACCGGGTCTGCGATCGACGACGCCGATGGTCTACTCGTTGAAATCACGGTCGAGTACGACTCGGCAGCCGAAGCAGTGATTGTGAGGCCGTATTCTGACTTCCAGGAGCTAGCACCAACGGCGATGACGCCAACACCCGAGGGTGTGTGGATTGCATGGGTTGATCTTCCCACCGCCCAGAACTGGCAGATAGCGTTTGAAGCTTTCGACGCGGACGGTACGACCAATCTGTCCGAGGGAACGAATCTGCTTTCACTCGGCGTCGATCCGATCGCCATCGACAACGGACCTGTTGAACCGCTTCCTTCACAGCCGCTGATTCCGGATGGATCGCTCTGGCTCATTGCGGCTGTTGTGTTTGCCGTGATTGCCCTTGTGGTGCTGGCGTTCTGGGTGTTTTCACCCGACCCAGCCGAAGGTGATGAAGAGGAACCGGGCGTGGAGCAAGGTGTGGACGCCGATGACTGAACCCGGCATTGCTGAGGTATCACCCCCGCCCGGAGAGGCGAAGATCAGGCTCGGAAAGAACTACTGGAAGCTGTGGTCGGCGAGCGTCGTGTCCAATCTTGGCGACGGGGTGGCCCTGATCGCCTATCCGTGGCTTGCATCCGCTGTCACGAGGGATCCTTTCCTAATTGCTCTGATAGCGGTTGCCCAGCGGCTTCCTTGGCTCGTGTTCAGCTTGCCTGCCGGGGTAATCACCGATCGGTTGGACCGCAAGAAGATCATGATGTGGTCGTCGGTCTTCCGAACGGGTCTGACAGGAGTGGTTGCGGTGGTAGTCCTGATGGCTTCCGACACGCTGCCGTCACCCACCGCAATTGGAGACGGGCCGGTCTCGACGAATCTGACCGTGTACTTGACTCTCGTGTTTGCGGCGCTGCTGTTTGGAGTGGCCGAAGTTCTCTTTGACAACTCTGCTCAGACAATCCTTCCAGCGATAGTCGAACCCGAGGGACTCGAGACTGCGAACGGCCGGTTGTGGGGTGCCGAGATGGTGATGAATTCATTCGCCGGGCCGCCACTCGGTAGCTTGATGATTGCAGCCGGCTTTGCTGTCCCATTCTTCTTTGACATGGGCACGTTTGCGGTGTCTGCCGCGCTCATATTCACGGTTGCTGGCGTGTTCACCGCGAATGGCGCGAGCGACCCGGTCCTGAAGTCCGAACGCAAAGGGTTTTGGGCTGAGATCAAGGAGGGTATGGCGTGGCTTTGGGGTCACCCGCTCCTGCGACCGTTGGCGATCATCCTTGGTCTCTTGAACGGCTTGGGTTCCTTGACCATTGCTACCTTCATCCTCTTCGCCCAAGAGGTACTCGGGGTTACCGCATTCACGTTTGCATTGATTGGAATGGCTGGAGCGGTTGGTGGCGCCATCGGCGCGGTTGCGGCGCCAAGGTTTACGAAGAGATTCGGTTCGGGCACCTCGCTGTACGTGACCCTGTTGGGCACTATTGCCACGAGCTTGGCTGTTGGCCTTTCATCGAACTGGGTTTTCGCTGGGGTCATGATGGCCGGAATGGCCCTGACCGGATCTCTATGGAACGTCATCACGGTCTCGCTCAGGCAGACGATCATCCCTGATCACCTGCTTGGCAGGGTGAACAGCGTCTACCGCTTCTTTGGGTGGGGAATGATGCCGATTGGGCTGGCCCTAGGAGGACTCATCGTGCGGGTATCCGAATCAGCGGGGGTTGACAGAGTCATGGCGTTGCGCCTCCCATGGTTTATCGCTGGGGCTGCTATCTTGGTCCTCTTCGTCTGGGCGGCCCCGAAGCTCACCACAGAAAAGATCGATTCAGCCCGCTCCGAAGGAATCGCGGCGAAGCAGGGGACGGCGGACAGAGGACAGGGGACAGGGGACAGAGGACAGGGGACAGGGGACAGAGGACAG
>JAQCAA010000094.1 GCA_027728645.1 Actinomycetota bacterium
AGTGCGCGACGCGTCCACCTCTCGTTCCATCGGCGGAGCCTTCACACCGGGTCGCATGCCACTTCGCCGATGAAGTTACCAACACTTCTGCCATGGCCGGGGGTGGAAGTTGAAACGCAGGGATGCCGACGGCACCCAGGTTGTCGGTGTCGCTGCCGACACCGACCTCCTCCGTGCCGACGCCGTGGAGATGCACTTCTCGACGAGTAAGGGCATGTTCGGTCGGGCCCAGTCGGTCGTTAGGGCAGTTGACGACGTGAGCTTTGTTCTGAAACCGGGGGAGACGCTTGGTCTCGTCGGTGAATCTGGATGCGGAAAGTCAACTCTCGCGCGTATCGCTGTGGGATTGTTGACACCATCTTCGGGAGTGGTGAGATACCGAGACACCGATATCAATTCGATGTCGAGGTCACAGATCAAGGAGTTTCGGCGCAATGTCCAGATTGTCTTCCAAGATCCGTTTGCGTCGCTCGATCCGCGGCGAACGGTCTTCGAAATCGTCACCGAACCGCTCAGGATCCACCGAGTAGAGCATGGAAATCAGCTGAGGTCGCGGGCGACGGAGCTCCTTGAGATGGTTGGGTTGGGTGATGACGCCCTTGACAGACGCCCGAAGCATTTCTCAGGAGGACAGCGCCAACGTATCGGCATTGCCCGAGCGCTGGCGTTGACCCCAAGCGTGATCATTCTTGACGAACCGGTATCAGCTCTGGACGTGTCGATTCAGGCACAGTTCCTCAATCTTCTGCAAGATCTCAAGGACACGCTTGGGCATTCGTATTTGCTGATCTCCCACGATCTAGCCGTCGTCGGATTGGTCGCGGACACTGTCGCTGTGATGTACTTGGGCAAGATTGTCGAGTCTGGACCTGTCGAACAGGTGTTTACCCGCCCTGTTCATCCGTATACGGCCGCACTGCTGTCGGCAGTCCCAAACCGCCAAGCCGACGGTGGCACTGCGGATCGCATAGTTCTTGAAGGAGAGATGCCCAACCCCGCCAGTCCGCCGTCGGGATGTTCGTTCAGAACGCGATGCTGGAAAGCGACACCGAAGTGTGCCGCTGAGCAACCACCACTTGTCGAGCTTGCGTCGAACCAATTCGGTGCCTGCCATTATCCGGAATCATGAGGTAGGGATGGCCCAGACTGAGAAGAGCACAATCGCACTCGGCGACCGGCCCGAAGGCCGGAAGCGAGCGAAGCGCGTCGGATTCATGGTAGCGATTGGGTTCTTGGCTGTTCTGGTGGTCATCGCGATTGCTGCACCACTGTTCGCTCCGCACGATCCTCTCGAGCAAAATCTGCGAGGCATTCTGGCAGGCCCCTCACCGTCGCATCCGCTCGGAACCGATCACTTGGGTCGAGACATTCTGTCGCGCATCTTCTATGGAGCGAGACCAACGTTGATCACGAGCGTCGCGGCGACGGTGATCGCTGCCACCGTGGGTATAACACTCGGAATGGTCTCTGGGTACTTTGGCAGCTGGACCGACTCGATAATCATGAGGATGATGGACTTCCTCTTGGCGATGCCTGCGGTCTTGTTGGCACTGGTGGTGATAGTCACATTGAATCCTGGTAGCACGAGTGCAATGCTGGCGGTCGCTGTGGTTGGCATACCTCAGTTTGCGCGGATGAGTCGATCCCAGGTTCTGTCGCTTCGGACACGCGAATTCGTGTTGGCGAGCAAGGCAGTCGGTGCCTCGACCCCGCGCCTGCTCTTTCGCGTGCTCCTTCCGAACGCCGCAGGTCCGTTGGTTGCACAAGCGGTCGTGATCGCCGCTCTGGCAGTGTTTCTCGAAGCAGCGCTAAGTTTTCTTGGCCTCGGAGTCCCGCCTCCTGAACCGAGCTGGGGACAGATGGTGAGTGCTGGTAAGTCATACCTTCAAAGCAATCCCGGGTACGCACTGTTTCCGGGTGTCGCGATAGCAGCGACAATTCTGGCCCTCGACATGGTTGCGAACGGGCTCAGATCGGTCTTCGCAGGCGAGGATGCAGAGCTGTCGGAATTGTCAGGAAAGGCTGCCTAATGCGAAGGTACGTCGGCGTACGGATACTTCAACTCCTGCCGGTTCTCTTGATAGCGTCGGTCGTGATATGGGGCATGATCTTCATCGTCCCCGGGGATCCGGTGCTGATCAAGCTTGGGCCCGACGCGACGCCAGCGCAGTTGGAAGCAGCCCGCGAGGAGCTTGGACTCGATAGGCCAATCGCCGTGCAATACGTCGACTGGCTCTCCCGTGTTGCGGTGGGCGACCTTGGGAATTCCTACCTCAATGACCTTCCAGTTGCGGGTCTGATCGCAAAGCGAATACCTGCCACGCTGCACTTGGTCACCGCGACTGCACTGTTGTCGCTGTTGATTAGCTTTCCGATGGCGATGATCGGAGCGGCGAGCAAGAACCGATTCGCTAAGGGTTCCGTGTCGACCTACATCTCGTTGGCACTGGCAGTGCCATCCTTCCTCATCGGAATCGTTCTGATACTTGTGTTTGGAGTACAACTCGGTATGCTTCCCACGACAGGATATGTACCGATTTGGGAAGACTTTGGCGAGTCGTTGCGACACTTGGTCTTGCCGGTGATCACAATGAGTATCTTCTTTTCAGGGTTGCTGGCGCGCTTTCTCAAAGCTTCGCTGCTCGCTGAAATGAACGAGGACTATGTGCGCACAGCTCGCTCAAAGGGTGTCGGAGAACGCGCAATCTGGCGTGCGCACATCCTTCGCAACGGCCTTCTGCCTGTGGTAACGGTATTTGGACTGTACGTCGGCACGCTTCTCGCAGGAGCGGTGATTACCGAGTCGATTTTCACTTTCCCGGGTCTTGGCAGCCTTCTGCTCAATTCGGTGAGCCAACGGGACTATCCTGTGATCCAAGGCACAATCCTTATGGTCATCGTTGCGTTCGTCGTGGTCAACCTGCTGGTCGATCTCCTTTACGCAGCCCTCGATCCAAGGATTCGATACGCAAAATAGGACACGTGGACGGTGGAAGCGAACGAAGCAATTGGAGGCAAGATGGAACAGGAAATAGGGAGTGAGTCGCCGGTTGCTCTCATCACCGGAGGTGCTAGGGGTATCGGTTTCGCGACCGCAGAGGCATTCGTAGCATGCGGCTATCGGGTAGTCGTCGTGGATGTGGACGGAGCAGGTGCGTTAGCTGCTGCCGATCGCCTCGGAGGCGACGCTATTGCACTTGGGATGACGTGCGACGTCTCTGACGACGACGACGTCGACACGGTCCTCGAGACGATTCGAACAAGGTTTGGGCAACTGGACACCCTTCTCAACAATGCGGGCGGAACGGATCTCGCCCGTACGCAAGACGTGACGACGACCTCATGGGCCCGCCTCATTGATGTACACCTTGGTGGAACCTTCAGGATGTCGCGCGGAGCGTTTGACCTCTTGCGCCGATCAGATCGAGGCAGCATTGTGAACATCTCGTCGATAAACGCACAGCGGGGGATCCCTGGTCGGTCATCGTACAACAGCGCCAAGGCGGCGATCGAGAGCTTCAGCAGGAGCATCGCTGTGGAATGGGCGCCGGTCGGAATACGGGTGAATTGTGTCGCTCCTGGTTTCACCCTGACCGAAGGCGGTCGAGCAATCTATGAATCCGGAGCCGCCGATATGAACCGGAGAATTGAGCTCATTCCTATGGGACGGATGGGTCGACCAGAGGAGATAGCGGAAGCCGTCGTGTGGCTGGCATCGCCAAAGGCCAGCTATGTAACCGGCCAGACAATTGTCGTTGACGGTGGCTATCTCGTAGACGGTCGAACCGGGGGAGATGACTGGGTCCTGCCAGCACCGCTGGTTGGGGGTGCATGATCATGTCTGAAGAATCAGTCCTTCGAGCGAGTGCGGCGGCACATCCTTCGGCACTGGACTTCAGCGTAGCCGCGATAAATCACATTGGGGTGACGGTCGAAGACCTTGAAGCTGCAATGGCATTTTGGACCGGGTTCTTGCAAGTGGATCCGTTGTGGCACCTCTATCTCGATGCTCCTTACCTTTCCTCGATTACCGGGTATCCGAAGCTCGCGATCGAGGCATGCATGATCCCGCTGCCCGGAGGCGTGTTTCTCGAACTCCTTGAGTACCAGACATCCGGCAAGGCGAGCAACGACATGGGTACCGCCAATCCGGGCAATGTGCACATCTGCTTCGAGGTTTCCGATGTGGATGCTGCGTGGTCGCGTGCCGTGGCCCTAGGAGCCCGATCACGGAGCCCCGAAACGGGGACAATCAGCAGCGGACCGAACATGGGGAATCGGGCATGCTATTTGAGGATTCACGACGATGTGACAATCGAAATCGTGACGCGCAAGAACTGATTGGCTCCCCGAGCGATTCGGTTCCCATGGAGCGCTTCTGGCTGTGCTAATGGTGCAAGCGTTCACGACGCCAACCGAATGAGCGTCGAAGCAGCGAGTTGCCTGATGCGACGACACCGCAGGACCTGATCGGTTCCTGAACGGCGGCGTTCTATGCGGTGGGCGGTTCTCCGGTGAGCATTCTGCGTGGATTGATAACCGTGAGAATGTCAACCTGCTCTTGGCTGAGACCCCGACCTCGTAGACGGTCGACAAACTCGGTTGGGATGAAGTCGTATCCACGCCCTCCGTATGCTCGCATGAAGCGATGACCGCAGAGATCCTGGGCAAGCAGCAGCCGGTTGATGTGGCCCTCCGCGATTAGCGTTGTCAGTTGCTCGAGTTGCCTTTCGGTTTCGAACTCAAAACTTCCCCGGATCGTGTCGTATTGCACGTATGCGCCCCGGTTGAGAATTGCCCGGTGGTAGTCAAGGAAAGGATACGTATCGCAGTGTCCGACGACGACCCTCCGAAGATCGACGCCTTCATCCTCGAAGAGATCGAGTTGAGCAAGACCGACAGGCGAACCATTTGAGTGGGTTGAGATCGCCACCCCCGTCGCGTTGTGAGCGCGAGCCGCTGCCCGGTGTACTCGCTCTTCAGCCGGAGACACGAAGGGCTCGTGGGTACCGATCTCACCGATGATCCCCGCTCGTACTCCGTTGACGCCCTGTTCGATTTCCTCGATGAACATCGACGCGAGTTGGCTGGTGGGTGTTCGGCGCATGCCGTCTTCGTAGAACGGCTCTCGGTAACGGCCAGTCGACATCACAATATTTACACCTGATCTGCGCGAAATCTCCACCAGACTCCGGGGGTCACGACCGATGTCTTCCGTTGTGAGGTCGACGAGGGTCTTTCCACCAGCAGCTGTGTAATACGCCAGTTCAGAGATGGCCAATTCCGGGTCGTGGAGCAGAAACTCCCTGAGGGGCTGGAATCCCCGGAACGCGTCCATCACAAGATGATCGCGAGTGCGGTCCGCGAGTTCCTCGTACGGTGCGCCGTTCAATGCTGCTCGAACCGAGTCCATGATGAGATGTTCATGGGTCTGCGTAAATCCGAGTTCGTCAGCCGAAACCTCTCCGAGCACCGTTGAGACAGCTTGCACGTGAATCCTCACTTTTCTTGCTTCGTGCGGTCGCGACATGGATGGCACTGTGTCACGTCCATCCACCACGGTCGATGATAGCAATCGGTCAACCGACGGTCAAACGATTGACCACGCGCAGGGAATTGGGTCGTCGGTCGGTCTCCTAGCGCGGGGCGGGGCCGGTTGAGCCCCGAGGCTTCAGATGCGGTTGAGGGTAGTTGACGATGATTTCACCGGGCTGATCTGTCCCGTCCAGTCTGCGGAGCAAGCGTTCAAGGGCCTGATAGCCCATCTCGCGATATGGAAGCGCGACCGTCGCGAGTGGAGGAACAAGGAAATCCGCTATTTCGTGGTCGTTGAGCGCGATCACCGACACGTCTTCGGGTATCCGTCGCCCAGACGCCAAGACAGCCTTCTGAACTCCAATGCCGATGAGGAGTGTCGAGGAGAAGATCGCTGTAATGTCCGCGTGCGTTCGAAGCAGGTCGCCTGCGGCGGTGAAGGCCTCGTTGGGGGACACCCTCGGCAGATAGACGAGTTGTGGGTGTTTCGAAGCCTCAGATCCCAAGCCGGCTAGGAACCCGCGCTTTCGACGATCAGTGGTATCGATGTCGCTCGGCCCAAGCACCGCGCCGATGCGTTCGTGCCCGAGCGATCTGAGATGCTCTGCGGCAATTCGACTGCCTTCGCCGTCGTCAACAAGAACCGCTGACGCTGCGCCAGGCACGAGCCGGTTGACGGCGAGGATCCGCGGATCGGTTGCTGCGAGCTTTCCCAAGCCGACGTCCTCGATGAGGGCAGACGCCAATAGGAGGCCGTCGACCCGCTGCTGATCCAATAGGTCTCTCACCAATGTCTCGTTGTCCTGGCGCTCGTTCGTGTTGACCACAACCAAGAAGTAACCAGCCTTTGCGGCGGCGGCCTGCGCCCCTTCAATGAGTGGCGGATACATGGGGTTGGACAAGTCGGGTACGAGGAAACCGACAAGGAGGCTCCGTCCGGTCCGAAGTGACCTTGCGACAAGGTTTGGCCGATAGCCGACAGAATCGATCGCACTCAGAACTCTCTCACGGGTTCCATTCGAGATCGTGAGGTTTGGATCGTGGTTGACAATCCTGGATACGACGCTCGGATCGACCCCTGCCTTTGATGCAACGTCCTTCAATGTGGGTGGCTTCCGCCCTTTAGGCGGTTTCGGCACTGCTATTCCGATAGTTCTTCATACGAGGGATTCAAGCACGTCGCAGTCGAAACACCTTGGTCATACTGGTGCTGGTCGGTATCGCAGGCTCTGCAGCGAAACCGCGAGGTATCGGACGGTCGACCGGTGTCCATGAAAAGCGCCAGTCCAACCCGATGCGATAGCTAGTGCCGCGACCAAGTCCCCCTATCGCCACCGACCTTGACAATCTTCATACCAAGCGTCTGGCCAACTGCTTCGAGTTCGCTGTCGATGCGCCCTTTGACGACAGCGTGATGGTGAATCGAACCGGCCGCGATCCATTTGCCTGCGACATCGTCGTGTGACCCGTCAAATTGGAACATGGCGTTTGGTGCGAGCATGCGGGGAAACATTCGCTGGGTGATGGTTCCCGTCGCGTACACGAGCCGCCATCCCTCATTCGACGGAGATACCGACATCACCGTTGCAGGTCCGGGGTGGACTGGGAACGCCACCCCGGTTCCAGATCCATGGATCCCTGGGTAAAGGTCGTTTGGTGTGAGTGTGGGTGCTTCGTGCGAGATAGTGGCATCTCCCTCACCGCCATTGGCGAGGAGAGCTTGGCCCGTGCTCGCCTCGTACGTATAGATCTCCGAATAGAGCGCGGAGCCGGTGATGCATTTGCCTATCTGG
>JAQCAA010000004.1 GCA_027728645.1 Actinomycetota bacterium
CCTATCGGGCTCCCGATATGTTCGGGCGGTTGCTTGCGATAGGCATCGTTTCATGGTTCACCCTCCAAGCACTCGTCAACATTGGCGGTGTGGTAGCTGTTCTTCCGATTACAGGGGTTCCTCTTCCGTTCATCTCGAGCGGAGGGAATGCCATGCTGGTGAACCTCGCTGCGATCGGGGTATTGCTCAACATTGCAAAGACACCGCGGACAACGATCTCTGGGAAAGCGGCAGGAGCCTGATGCGGATTGGCTTCGCCGCGGCTGGCTCTGGCGGACACGTGTATCCGGCGCTTGCTGTGGCGGATGCGATGGTTGCAAGCGGCATGGATCATTCAGACATCGTGTTCTTCGGCGGAGACAGGATGGAGGCTACGACCATACCGGCAGCAGGGTTTCGGTTCGTTCAGGTTGACATTCACGGTCTGAGGAGATCGCTGTCTGTCGAAAACCTGAGTCTCCCGTTCAAGATCACGGCTGCCTCGAAAATCATTGGTGCTGAGATCCGATCAGCAGGACTCAACGCAATGATCGTATTCGGAGGATATGTATCAGGTCCGGCTGCGCAGGCAGCTCGACGGACGAAGATCCCGTTGATCGTTCACGAGGCCAACGCAGTGCCTGGCATCGCGAACAGATTGATTGCTTCTCGAGCCAGCCTTGTCCTCGTGGCATCCGTAGCTGCGACCTCAAAACTGAAGACAGGTGTCGTGGTGGGGAACCCATTGCGGCGAGCTTTCGACACTTTCGATCGCTCCTCGAGGACTGCTGAATCCAAGGTACGTTATGGGATCCCATTGGACGCCAAGGTGCTTGGCATCGTCGGTGGCAGTCTTGGTTCGGGGGCTCTCAACGCGATAGCGGTTGAGATAGCGTCTCATAACCCGAGATCGTTCCACATTCTGCACATCGCTGGAACGCCGCACGCTGGGGCACTGCTTGAGGCGTCCGCGTCCTACGATGATTGGACCGTCCTCCCCTACGAAGAGGACATGATCCACCTGTATGCAGCGTGCGATTTGGTTGTTTCGAGGGCGGGCGCCATGACGATTGCTGAACTTGAGGAGACCGCAACTCCTGCGATTGTGGTTCCCCTCCCGGCAGGGAAGGGCTATCAAACCCACAACGCCGACGAGCTTCAGATCAGCGGCGGAGCCGTTGTGATATCCCAAGACGACACGGAAGCCGTTGTCGCAGCGGTCTTCTCTCTGATGGCCGACGACGCGGCCCGTGGTGAAATGGGCAGACGTGCAGGGCAAACTGGGCGCCGAAACGCGGCGACCGAGGTGGCGAACCGAACAATGGAGCTGGCTCATGGATGATCCGATATCGGTCCCCACTCGGGTCCATATAGTCGGAGCAGGCGGAGCGGGAATGTCCGGCCTCGCAAAGCTCCTCCGTCAACAGGGTCACGACGTTTCTGGCTCCGATCTGAAGCCGGGGCGCATGTTGAGTGGTCTCGGTGATATTGGAATCGACACATGGATCGGGCATCGCACGGAGATGATGTCTCAAGTTGAGCTCGTCGTTGCGTCCTCGGCAGTACCGGACTCGGATGCAGAGTTGGTTGCCGCTCGGGACGCTGGCGTCCGTGTTTGGCGCAGACCCGAGCTCCTTCGTTCCTTCACGTTACAGATGCCAACGACCGGCTTGGCTGGCACCCATGGCAAAACGACATCGACCGCTTTGATGGTTACTGCCATGCGAGGAATCGGTCTTGATCCCACCTTTCTCGTTGGTGGTGAGCTCATTGGGATGAACACAGGGGCTCATTTGGGTGACCCATCGCGTCTTGTCCTCGAAGCTGACGAAGCGTTTGGCACCTTTCGCCACCTCGCTCTCGACTCAATCCTGGTTACAAACGTCGAGGCAGATCATCTCGACCACTACGGAACATTGGCGGCCCTCGAAGACGCCTTTTCTCAGGTAACAGGCCGGGTTGCCGGTCCCAGAGTTGGTTGCATCGACGACCCAGGCGTGAGGAGGCTTGCAAGGCGGGTCGCCATGACTTCCTACGGGTTTGACCCTGATGCCGACTGGGTACTCGGGGCTTTCGAGCCTGCCGATGCTGGTTCCCGATTCCAGCTCACTCACGACGAAATGCGGATCGATGTCACCCTCCCAAAGCCAGGCGCCCACCTGGCGCTGAACGCAGCAGGTGTCCTTGTGCTTCTCAACGCGCTCGATGTAGATATCGATGCAGCGGCGTTGGCCCTCTCTGGCTTCACCGGGGTTCGGAGACGCTATGAGATTGCTGCGCACATTGGCGCCATCACGATCGTTGACGACTACGCACATCACCCGACAGAGGTGACAGCGACGATTTCAGCGGCGAGACAGTCAGCGCAAGGGGACGTCATTGTCGTTTTCCAACCGCATCGATACACGCGAACTGCTGACCTTGCGCCACTGTTCGGCGGCCCGCTCGCCATGGCAGACCGCGTCTTCGTAACGGACATATATGCGGCGGGGGAGCCGCCAATTATCGGTGTATCGGGAAGAATTGTTGCTGAGGCGGTCGAGGCCGCTGGGGGCCGAGCTTCGTTCGTGCCGAGAATCGTGGATATCGCAGATCGCCTCTCCGCAGTAATCAACCCTGGGGACACGGTTCTGCTCCTCGGCGCTGGCGACATCAACAGCATCGTGAAGGACATCGTCGCAGTTATCGAATCGTCCCTGTGATGACTCGAGCGGTGATCGACCACTCAGCGGTCAGCGATGGTGTGCCACTCGGCCCGTTTACGACCTATCGAGTCGGTGGCAATGCCCGATGGTTTGCTGAGCCAACGGATCTGGAGGAGCTCCGATCGGTGCTGAAGACGACACCGAAGACGACCAAGATCGTGGTTCTCGGTAGGGGTTCGAACGTCGTGGTCTCTGACAAGGGAATTGACGGTCTTGTGGTGCGTCTCGGAGGTTCATTTGCTGCAGTGGACATTCGGGATGACGGGAGCGTCGTGTGTGGCGGAGCGCTTCCGCTTCCGCAACTCGCACGGGCAGCAGCGGCGGCCGGTCGGTCAGGGCTTGGCTTTTATGTCGGCATCCCAGGATCCGTTGGAGGGGCAGTTCGGATGAATGCAGGCGGTCACGGGTCAGACACGGCAGCGGTCCTGACTTCGATTGTTGTGGTCGACACAAAGTCGGGAGAACTGTCCATCCGATCGGTCAAGGACCTTGCGCTCACGTACCGATCGTCGAATGTGGGTCCAACGGAAATCGTTGTCCAAGCGACCTTTCACACAGAAGCCGGTGATACCCAAGAGCTAGAGGATGAGATCAGAAGCATCACTCGGTGGAGGAAGGACAACCAGCCTGGAGGCACCTATAACGCGGGCAGCGTTTTTAGGAATCCGCCGGACCAACACTCGGGTGCGATCATCGACTCCCTTGGGTTGAAGGGCACTCGGATTGGACCAGTCAAGGTGTCTGAGATCCATGCCAATTTCATGGTTGCGGACTCCGATGCGACCGCCCAAGACATATGGAGATTCGTTCACACAATCCAAAATCTTGTGCAAACCAGGACTGGGATTCTTCTTGAACCGGAAATCGTATTTCTCGGAGCATTTGAAAAGGAAGAATCGCGATGACGACGATGGAACCGAAACTTGCGGAACGCCGCAAAGGAGTGAGCGAAGATCGAGCGCGCGGCCGCCTGAAGTGGGTTCTGATCATAATTGTGTTTCTCCTTGCCGTTGTCGGCGGCGTGTGGCTCATTCGTAGTCCGCTTCTCTCGATCAAGACAGTGACGGTGACTGGCGCGACTATGTCGAACCCGCTGAACTTTGTGAACGATCTCGGGATGGGGCAGGGCACTCCGACGATCGATGTAGACGGGCAAGCCATCGAACGGGCGATTCTTGCTGACCCGTGGGTTCGAGAGGCCCGTGTGACGGTTGGTTGGCCAGGGCGGATCGAGATTGCGGTCCTTGAGCACACCTTGTTTGCTTCGGTCCTTGCCGCAGACGGGTGGGTTCGCGTCTCAGTCGAAGGATCCGTGCTGGCTGTTGACGAACCGATGCCGGACGCTCCTGTCATCGAGATTGATGCGGGACCGGTCCCTGCTGGCTATTCGATTTCGAATCCGCTGATTGTTGGTGCACTCGAGTTCGCCGCTGCACTTCCAACCGAGATGGCACGCCGGGTGGTCATCGCAGACGATGGTGAGGGTCTTATCGCGTCGGTAGATGGCCATCAAGTTGTGCTCGGTCGGCCAGCCGAGATGCGTGAAAAAGCAATCGTCCTCGCCTCGCTTATTGACAATGGTCTCGAGGCCGGAGCACACGTGAATCTGATAGCTCCGCTGCGCCCGGCGGTAACCAACCCTCAGCCTCTACAAGAGGTTGAGCAATAGGGCCGTCGTCTACCTCAACCTGATGACTAAGGTTGAGAAACGCCTTCGGAGAGGGATGGTTGTGAAAGAGAATATGGGACCGAGTACCTACCTTGCAGTAATAAAGGTTGTCGGCGTCGGGGGTGGCGGTGTGAACGCCGTCAACCGAATGATTGACCTTGGCGTCGGAGGCGTCGAGTTCATTGCCATCAACACTGACGCACAAGCATTGCTGATGTCAGACGCTGACCTCAAGCTTGATATCGGGAGAGAAGCAACTCGTGGTCTAGGAGCAGGGGCGAACCCTGAGGTTGGCCGCGAAGCTGCGGAAGAACACCGCGACGAGATCGCAGATGCCCTCGAAGGCTCCGACATGGTGTTCATCACCGCGGGTGAGGGCGGCGGAACTGGAACTGGCGCAGCACCGATTGTGGCCGAAATTGCTCGATCGCTTGGCGCTCTCACTGTCGGAGTGGTCACGAGACCCTTCGGGTTCGAAGGTCGTCGTAGATCTGTGCAAGCAGAGCAGGGCATCCAGGCGCTCAAGGCCGCTGTAGATACGCTGATCATCATCCCGAATGAACGGCTCCTTGAAGTTGCTGTTGACGGAATGCCTGTCACAGAAGCCTTCAGCATGGCTGACGCTGTCCTGACCTCAGGAGTGCGAGGAATCACCGAACTGATCACGACACCTGGCCTCATTAACGTCGACTTTGCTGACGTGAAGACCGTGATGTCAGACGCAGGCTCCGCTGTCATGGGGATTGGAACGGCTACAGGGGATTCGCGTGCGCAGCAAGCCGCAGAAAAGGCCATTTCGAGTCCACTTCTCGAGACGTCAATGGAAGGCGCTCGCGGCGTGCTTCTTTCGATTGCCGGTCCGCGGGACATGTCCCTCCACGAGGTGAATGCGGCGGCAACCCTCATAAGCGACCACTCCGATGCAGACGCGAACATCATCTTTGGGGCTGTCATCGACGATACGCTTGGCGATGAAATGCGTGTGACTGTGATCGCTGCCGGGTTCGACAGGGACCGAAAAGGCGGTTTCTCGACGCAGACATCTCAACCAAGGCAGCACCGCCCATCAATCCTCGATAACGGTGATGACGATCCGACCGATGATGGCATGGATACGCTCGACATCCCAGGCTTCGTCCAGGGATGATTCTCGCTCCCGGTTTTCCGGGGGTCGCGTTCGGAACCATCGATGACGGCGATGGACGCTCAGACCTCGTTTCTCGGACAGCGATTTCGGCTGCCCTTGGCATCTCGGAAGACTGGGCTACGGTTCACCAGACTCACAGCAACCGTGTTGTCCTCGCCGTTGGCGCCGGAGGACATGGTGCCGCTGACGGCCTGGTAACAAAGGTTCTTGGTCTCCCTCTGGCCGTAGCGACAGCCGACTGCGTACCGGTCGCAATCGTGGGTGACTCGGTGGTTGCAATTGTCCATGCAGGCTGGAGAGGGGTAGCCGCTGGGATCGTACACGCCGCGGTGGATGCAATGGGTACAGAACCGAAGCGAGCGGTGATAGGCCCTCACATCGGCCCGTGCTGCTACGAGGTCGGAGATGAGGTCATTGCGGCAGTCGGAGGGCACGCTGCTAAAACACGGTGGGGGTCACAGAGTGTCGACCTCGCCAAGGCCATCGTGGCCCAGTTAAATGGCATTGAGACGCACACCGTGAATTTCTGCTCTCGTGAGGATGCGCGCTTTGCGTCGCACAGAGAGAATGGAACACCAAGGCGCCAGGTCTCGGTCGCATGGCTCTGACTGGCCTAAAGACGGTCCTCGAGCGGATCGATACTGCCGCGAGACGCTCAGGTCGAAGTCCGGACGACGTGAAGCTTGTCGCTGTTTCGAAAGGCAGGTCAGACGCGCTCGTTGCAGCGGCCTATCGAGAGGGTCATCGAGTGTTCGGGGAGAATCGGCAGCAAGGTCTTGCTGGCAGGATCGGTTCGGACCTTCCCAAAGATATTGAATGGCATTTCATCGGGCCCCTTCAGGGGAGAAAGGCCCCGTTTGTCGCTGCGCATGTCTCTCTTCTTCATTCCTTCGACAGGTTCGATCTCATTCGACGGTGGAGCGCCACCTCGACGCCCGTGCTGATCCAATTCAATATGGCAGGAGAATCTCAGAAAAGCGGATTCGCGCCTGCTGAAGCTAAGCGCGCTCTCGAAACGATTCTTGGCGCTGGCATTCTGGTGAAAGGTGTAATGGCAATTCCGCCAGCGACCGAGAGCCGAGACAAAACGAGAGGCTGGTTCGCCGAGTTGAAGAAGATTTTCGACATATTCAATGAATCTTCGGAGGCCATCGACACGCTCTCGATGGGGATGTCATCCGACTTCGACATCGCCATTGAGGAGGGTGCAACACTCGTTCGTGTAGGAACGGCTATCTTTGGCCCGGTACAGCAGGATTTCGATCGGAACGGGTAAGTCAGTATGGCGACACTTTGGAACAAGACACTCTTCTACCTCGGTCTCGTTGATGAGGACGAACGAGGTGCCGAACCTGCTGGCAGCAATGCTGGAGAAGTGAGGGCGATCGACTCTCCGCCTTCAGGCGACTCCTCCTTTCAAGCTCAGTCAACCCAGCAGCAGCATGCGGCCTCCGGGGGTACCGCGATAGGGAGTGTGCGGCCACCTGGCGCCCTTGCCGGTCGCAGAGTCGAGCCACCAGCCTCAGGCCGAAGACAGATTTCTTCGGATCCGAGTCACGCCGAAGCAGGACTGTATGTCTACCCAAGTGGAGCGGGTCCCTCCACCGCGGAGATGGCGGCACGGCGAATGGAACCAGAGTCACAGATCATCGTCGCTCGGAACTTCTCCGACGCGCAAAGTCTCGCCGATGCGATTCGTGGCGGACGAGGGGTTGTCCTTGATCTGCGTTCAACCGAGCCTGAGATGGTGCGCAGGATCGTCGACTTTGCGTCCGGGCTCACATATGCGCTTGACGGGAAGATGTCCAAGACTGCTCAGGGAGTGATACTGGTCACGCCTGCTGGAGTAACTCTCGGTGTTTCCGAGCAAGAACGTCTTGGTCGCCTCGGTCTCTTCGGAGTCGATCAGTAGCGTGGTCGATCTTGCCTATGTGATCAGCACTTGGATTACGCTTGGGCTCGTCGTATGGATTGTGTTGTCGTACATCGTCATCTTCGGGCGGGTCTCGTTTGACCACCCTGTGCGCAAGGCGTACGAGTTCGCCAACCGACTCGTCGAACCGATGCTCCGTCCGATTCGCAAGCTTGTTCCCCCTGTGCGGTTTGGGGGAACGGCCCTCGACCTGTCCCCTTTGATCCTGATCATCGGTGTGCGTCTTGTGCCTGTCGTCCTTGACGTGTTCATCTAGCGGGGTCTATCGCAGAGCGATCGACAACCGAACCGATTCTCCTCCGAGGTCCACGGCTGGCGAATCGATATGGTCGATCTGAGACACCTCGTCTCCGAGGACTTCACCGGCGATCAGATGTGCGTGCTTGTCAAATGCGGCGACGACTGCGGCATCTTGTGTTGAGTACTCCACAGTGATGTGGTCTGTGACATTGAGCCCCAAATCCCTACGGAGGCCTTGTATGCGGTTTACGAGCTCGCGTGCGATTCCCTCGATTCTCAGCTCTTGGTCGATGGCGCAGTCGAGTGCGACCGATAGGGAACCCTCTGACGCCACAACCGTCCCTGCCCTGGGAGTCCTCTCGACCAAGATATCTCCGGCGCTGATCTCGTAGCCATGAGTGGTGACGGACTCTCCGTCCATCAACCTTTCGATGGTGGCATGGTCAACTGATGCGATGGCGAGTGCCACAGCTTTCATCTCTTTTCCGTACTTTGGCCCGAGGATCTTGAAGTTTGCCTTTGCCGAAAGGTCGATCAAGCCAGCTTCGTCTGCATGAACCTTGACGGACCTGACGTTCAGTTCCTCCGCAATGAGGGTGGCGTGGGCACCGACGGCTTCCCGTTCATGCGGAGTTCGGGTCACGATGGTGACAGTCGAGAGTGGTTGCCGAACTCTGATCTCCTCGCGCTTTCTCAGGCCCCGTCCGAGGTTCACGATCGATCTGACTGTCTCCATCGAGCGTTCGAGTTCGAGATCAATCGCTGATTCGTCTGCAACCGGATAATCCATATGGTGGACGCTCCGCGGAGCATCGGCGTTCATTGGGAGAACGAGACCTTGGTACATCTCCTCGGTAATGAACGGCAACACCGGCGCCGCAACCGTGGCGAAGGTCGTCAAGACCTCGTGCAAAGTGGCAAAAGCCGCAAGCTTGTCTCCGCTGTCGCCGGAGTCCCTCTGTGCCCAGAACCTGCGTCTGCTCCTGCGGATGTACCAGTTGGTGAGATGGCTGACGAACCCGATAATTGGCGGAACAACGGAGAAAAGGCGGTAGGTCTCCATCTCTCGGTTGACCGATCCGATGAGACTCTGAAGCACCGAGATGATCCAGCGATCGATCTCGGGTCTCTCAGCCAGCGGTGGCGCGGAGGCAAGGTCATCCGGCGTAATGTGATCGGCCTCGGCGTACGTGTTGAAAAATGAGTACGCATTCCACAAGGGGAGGAGAACCGTACGCACGACGTCTTTGACGCCGTCTTCAGCAAACCGAAGCGGTTCACCTCGCACCACCGGTGAGTTGATGAGGTATGCACGAAGTGCATCCGCACCGAACTCGTCGATCACGAGTGACGGGTCCGGATAATTCTTCAGCGACTTGGACATCTTTCGTCCGTCCTCGGCGAGGATCATCCCCGTGACGACACAGTTCTGGAACGGAGCGCTGTCCCTGATCGCAGTCGAAAGCACCAGGAGCGTATAGAACCATCCACGTGTCTGGTCAAGACCTTCGGCGATGAAGTCTGCAGGGAATCGCTCCTCGAATCGCTCCTTGTTCTCAAATGGATAATGGATCTGGGCGAATGGCATTGAGCCACTTTCGAACCAGCAGTCGAGAACTTCAGGGACACGCGTCATGGTTCCTTGGCACGACGCGCATTGCCACTTCACTTCGTCCACGAATTGTTTGTGGAGGTCATCGACCATCACTCCAGAGAGTTCTCTGAGTTCCTCGCGCGATGACATGCATACCGTCTCGGAGCAGTTCTCGCACTGCCAGATTGGAATGCACGATCCCCAGTACCGATTTCGACTTATGGCCCAGTCGCGCGCCCCTTCAAGCCAATTTCCAAAACGTTTTGTCCCGATCGCCTCTGGTACCCATCGGATATCTTCGTTGACCTCGACCATGCGGTCCTTGAACTTCTCGACCGCCACAAACCAGGTAGGGATCGCCTTGTAGATGAGTGGCGTGCCGGTTCTCCAGCAGAACGGATACGAGTGGTTGATGGTTGATCGGGCGAACAGTTTTCCAGAGTCCTTCAGCAGAGCGATCAGGGCTGCGTCAGCTTCCTTAACGTTGACCCCCTCGACTTCAGGTACGTCGGAGGTGAACTTCGCTTGAGCATCAACAGGGTCAACGATTGCTTCAATCTTCGCCTCGCTTAGAGCAACGAAGTCTGTTTCGCCGTATGCGGGAGCCATGTGGACCAGTCCGGTGCCCTCGGAAACGGAGACCTCGGGCGACGAGATGACAACGAACGCACCGTTGGCCCTCTCATGTGCGAAATGGTCGAACGGCGGGACATATGAGATTCCAAGAAGATCGGAGCCTTTGTTTCTTGAAGTGACTGTGGCTCCTTCGCCGAAGACGGCTTCGACCCTGTCGGCGGCCAACCAAAACGCTCCAGCCTTGTCGGGGTGGGTGACCCTTGCATACTCGTTTGCCTTGCCGACAGCGACAGCGAGGTTCCCAGGAAGCGTCCATGGGGTGGTCGTCCAGATCAGTAGCTTGTCACCTGATTCGGCTGGCCCATGGCCCTCCAACACCTCAAGCGAGACAGTGATTGCAGGGTCATCAACATCCCGGTAGTCAAGGTTGGCCTCGAAGTTCGAAAGCGGTGTTGCAGCACCGTAGGAGTAGGGGAGCACCTTGAAGTCTTGGTATATGAGGCCCTTCTCCCACAACTGTCCGAACACCCACCAGACGCTTTCCATGAAGTCGACGTCCATGGTCTTGTAATCGTCTTCGAAATCGACCCATCGACCGATTCTCGATGTGATGTCGTACCAGTCCTCGGTGGTGGTATTCACCATCGCTCGGCACGCCTCGTTGAAGGCAGCAACACCAATGTTCTGGATCTCGCGTGGCCCAGAGACTCCCAGCTGCTTCTCGACCTCCATTTCGACCGGCAGCCCGTGGGTATCCCAACCGAATCGTCGTTCGACCTTGTATCCGCGCATGGTCCAATACCGAGGCACGATGTCCTTGACAACGCCTTGAAGAATGTGACCGTAGTGCGGGGACCCCGTTGCAAACGGGGGGCCGTCGTAGAAGGTGTATTCGGGGGCGTCGGCGCGGAGTTGTACCGATGTTTGGAAAGCGTCGATCGAGTCCCAGAAAGCAAGGATGCGGCTATCGAGCTTTGGAAAGTCTGCCCTAGGGGCTGTCTTCGGGAAGGCTGGTTTGGGTGTCACGCTCTCGTCCTTGTCTCGTCACCTTTCGGTGCCGGGACGGGGGAACCGCGGTACCACCCGGCTTGCTGGCATAGCCAGCCGCTTCATTGACCCGTTCGTGGGTGACTCGGCAGGGTCTAATAACCGGTCGGAACCCGCGTTCTCCCTGCAGCTCACAGGCGATGTCCGTTCCGCGACCGCCGCTTGGCTCTCACCGTCCCAAGCTCGCTTTGGCGACCGTACCCGTACGGTGCGTCCTCATCAATGCCTTGGTCGAAGAGTAGCGGTCTCGTCGCAATGGTCATGCATCGGGTCTAGACCGGAAGCTGGATCCACTTGGGCACTGTGGCCGGTGTAGACAAAGTCGACGAACTTGCTACATTCCATCTCCTAGGAGGGGACCTATGCCCAGACAGCTTGCACCATCTACTCTCAAGAAGCTCGCGAAGCGACTCGCGGATGAGCGGGCTCGGCTCGAGCACATAATTGCCGAGCACGACGAGGCGAGAGAAGGGTCGAGGCTCGCCGAGGGCTCTGCCGACCGAAGCGCTGACCCAGACAATGTGGACGGCGGCGCCATTGCCGTGGAGCTCGAGATGGATTTCTCGATGGTGCAAAATGCGAGGGATCTTCTCGTTCGTGTGATCCACGCACAGAACCGGATGGAGAAAGGTCTGTACGGAGTATGCGAGATAACGGGACAGCCGATACCGATAGCGAGACTGGAAGCGCTGCCGTACGCGACGACGACCGTCGAGGCCGCACACCGGATCTGAATCCGAGACAGACTGCTGTTTTTGTAGCGGTTGCCATTCTTCTTATCGATCAGCTGACGAAAGCGTGGGCTGTATCTGCGCTTTCCGATGGCCCGATCGTCCTGATCGAAGGGCTCCTGCAGCTTCGGCTCACCTACAACACCGGCGCCGCATTCTCGATGTTTCAGCAAGGCGGGCCTGTCCTCGCAGTCATCGCTGTTGGCGTCATTGGGGTCATCATGTTGGTGCTCGGTGATGCTTCTCGCCGATCCGAAGCCATCGCACTTGGGATGGTGCTTGGTGGGTCACTCGGGAATCTCTATGACCGGATTACAGGCAGTCAGGGTTTTCTCGACGGCGCAGTCGTCGATTTCATTGACTTCGACTTCTTTGCGACTTTCAACGTCGCCGACATGAGCATCAGCCTTGGCGTAGGACTGCTTCTGCTTGTCACGTTCCTCCGTCGCTCGTGAAAACACTTTTTATCGAGGTTCCGGTCGATCTCGACCGGGCGCGTGCGGACAAAGTTTTGGCGACAGTCCTTGCAATCCCGCGATCCCAAGCTCGTGAGATCATCGACGGTAAGGACGCGACAATCGACGAGCGGCCGATACGCGCATCGGAAAAGCTTTCGGCTGGCACGCGGGTTGCCGTCGTGCTGCGTAGGGGCAAGGTGAAGCTCGAACCGGACCACTCGGTGGCTTTTGACGTTGTGTACGAGGATCGCGAACTGCTCGTTATCGACAAACCGATCGGCATCGTTGTTCACCCTGGCTCCGGTAGGTCGGAAGGCACGCTTGCGAATGGTCTCCTAGCGCGTTATCCAGAGATCGAAGGCGTTGGGCAACAGGACCGTTGGGGCATTGTCCACAGGCTCGACAGAGACACGTCAGGGCTGCTCGTGGTCGCTCGTACTCACGATTCATACGACGCCCTGGTCGAGATGCTCAAGCGACACGAGCTATCCCGAAGGTACCTCACCATCGTCCAAGGGCTGTTCACGAACACAAAAGGGACCATCGACGCACCTATCGGAAGAGACACAGCGAACCGCACGCGAATGCGTGTTGCCAAGCACGGCAGGAAGGCCATCACCCACTACCGGAGACTTGCCTCGTGGACGCACAGGGAGGCGTCCCTGCTGTCGGTCTCGCTCGAGACCGGACGAACCCATCAAATCCGAGTTCACATGCGCGCAATCGATCACCCCATTGTGGGTGACGGTGCCTACGGAACCGCTGGGGTAAAGGGTGACCCTGGGAGGCCGTGGCTTCATGCGCGGCAACTGCGGTTCGACCACCCAATCACTGGTGAGCCCATTGATATCGTCGCCGCCCTTCCCTCCGACTTACGCGATAGCCTTGACACACTTGGAATGCCAGACACAGGTGAGCTGGCTGACATCGACGGAGCGACATTATGAGCGTGCATTACGAACGGCTCTCGAACCTCGATGCTTCGTTTCTCGCGCTTGAGACCCGAGAGACCCATATGCATGTAGGCGCTGTTGCCTTGTTCGGACATGGGCCCTCAACCGTTTCCGAAGGCGTAGACATCGACCTCATTCGTCGGATTATCGAGTCATGACTCCATCTGATTCCCCGCTATCGCCAGCGCCTTGCCACCGTGCCGATCGAGCGTCATCCGGTCTGGGTCGATGACAAGCACTTCCATCTGGATTATCACGTCAGACACGTCGCGCTTCCGCACCCAGGCACGGACGCCCAGCTCAAGGACCTCGCTGGAAGATTGATGTCACAACAGCTTGATCGGTCGAAGCCGCTGTGGGAGCTCAACGTTGTTGAAGGCTTGGCGGATGGTGGGTTTGCGATCATCACAAAGATTCACCACTGCATGATCGATGGAATGGCCAGTATAGATCTCATGGCCGTGATCCTCGATTTCGCGGACACCGTGGATGTCATTGAGCCCGTCGGTTGGAAGGCTCGGCCAGCGCCAAACGGCACAGAACTTGCGGTGAGAGAGATTGCGCGTTCTGTGTCATCAATGGTGGCGAGTCTTGGAGACCCTGCGACCCTCTCTCAAGGCGTTGGGACTACCGCGGGCGAGTTGAAGCGAAAATTCAAGGCCTCGATCGCATCGCTCGGTTCCGGTTGGCTGACCCCGACGGGGCGCACGGCTTTGAACGGACCAATTGGTCCCGGCCGGTCGTTTGAATGGCTCGACCTTTCGCTCTCGGAGATCAAGCAGATCAAGACCGCCCACAAGGTGACCGTGAATGACGTGATGCTCGCGATCGTTGCTGGAGCGGTTCGCTCATATCTTCTCGAAGAGGGTGAGATGACTGAAGAGGAGGTCGCGGAAACGGAGTTCCGCATCATGGCGCCGGTGTCAGTTCGGACGCGGGACGAACGAGGAACTATGGGTAACAAAGTCGCGATGTGGCTCCTCACTCTCCCAATCGGCGAACCAGATCCAGCCCAACGTCTGGCGGCTGTGACGCAGGCCACGAAAGAACTCAAGGAAACCGAACAAGCGCTTGGGGCGTCAACAATTGTTTCGCTTTCGACCGGTGCGCCTGCAGCGCTGGTTTCACTCGCTGCCAGACTGGCTTCGCGCGCACGGCCATTCAACATGACGGTGACGAACGTTCCGGGCCCGCAGTTTCCCCTGTACTTGGCAGGTTCGCCGATGATCGCCACCTACCCGCTGGTTCCTCTTTGGCAGAGTCACGGTGTGGGTATTGCAATGTTCTCCCTCCTCGGCAGGGTCTTCATCGGACTCAATACCGATCGTGATCTGATTGCCGATCCAGCTCAGATCGCGAAGGCGCTGACCAATGCGTTCGATGAACTGACACAAGCAAAGCCGCCAGCGGCGAAGACCACCAGCGCACGCAAAGCCAAAAAAACGCCCCCAATGGGAACGCGCTGAGCCTTTGGCCCCGGCCAAAGGCGTTTACCGCCTACCGTTTACCGTTTACCGTCTTGGCAAGTAGCGATGCGAGCGCTGGGGAGCTTCCAGCCTTCAGCTGTCAGACCCGAAACTCTGTCGAGCCCGCGAACGCCGAGAACGGAAGACGGTAGACGGTAAACGGTAAACCGTGAGCCGACAGGCGAACGATCTGCCTACCCAAAAAACGTCTTTGCCGTCGCGTACAATTCCTCAGGAACGCTCCGGATTTCTTCGCTTGCGACCTCGATCGGAACCGCAACGATATCGGGTCCTTTGACCGCCACCATGATTCCGGTTTGGCCTTCGGCTGCGAAGTCGGCCGCTGCAACTCCGAGTCGTGTCGCCAGAACTCTGTCGGAAGCAACCGGTGTCCCTCCCCGTTGAATGTGACCAAGTACCGAAACGCGGGTCTCGAAGTTGGTGCGGTCTTCAATGGCGGCTGCTACCTGATAGGCCACACCCCCGAGACGTTCGAACCCGAAAGCATCCGTCTTGTTGGCGTCTGCTTCGTATCCCGCAGGTGGCGAGATTCCTTCGCCGACTACCACGATCGAGTAGCGGTGCCCAAGGTCGTGCCGCTCGGTGAGCGTTGCTACGACTTGATCGATGTCGTACTCGAACTCCGGCACAAGTATGTAGTGGGCTCCTCCAGCAATTCCGGCATGCGTTGCTATCCAACCCTTCGTCCTGCCCATCACCTCGACCACGATTACTCGGTTGTGTGCCTCGGCCGTTGTGGCGAGTCGATCAATGGCGTCTGTCGCAATCTGGACTGCTGTTTCGAAGCCGAAGGTGATGTCCGTCCCTGCGATGTCGTTATCGATTGTCTTTGGCACGCCGATGACGCCGAGGCCCTCGTTCGACAGACGCATTGCAGAACGAAGCGTTCCGTCGCCACCGACAACGATGATCCTGTCGATCCCGTGTCGCGACAGTGTTGGCTTGCAGGTGGAAAGCCCATCACCGTGGACGTACGGGTCCATGCGGGATGTTCCAAGAATTGTTCCACCCTTGCCGAAAATTCCGCGCACTATTTCTCGATTGAGAGGCATCGTGTGGTCGTTCATTAGGCCTTCCCAGCCATCCTTGATGCCGACGACGTCGAAGCCGAGATCTACTGCTCGACAAACCGCTCCGCGGATCACCGCGTTGAGGCCTGGGCAATCGCCACCTGCAGTGAGAATCCCGACTACACCCATTTCGATCTCCTTGTTCTGGTCGTTCCGCAGTGCCGATACGACAATTGCGGCGTAGAAAGTCACTCATGTGCGACGGCACTAGTACCTTAGAACGAGCCGGTGCTGTCGCGACCTCGGAGCTAGAGAGCCGAATCCGGCGATTGCGACGCTCGGCGCCAGAGGCTGCTTACATGCATGTGATTCGGATGAGGGACTTGATTGGCTAACAGCTTTGCACATCTTCATGTGCACACTGAGTTCTCGATGCTTGACGGTGCCGCGCGCGTGGCGGATCTTGTCAAAGCTGTGGCTGCTGACGGTCAGCCGGCCGTCGCCATCACCGATCACGGTGTTCTCTACGGAGTGGTTGATTTCGTGAAGGCAGCGCGGAAAGAGGGGATCAATCCGATCGTTGGAATGGAGGCCTACCTGACACCAGGGTCGCGTTTCGACCGCCTCCCGCGCCGCGACGACAAGCGCTATCACATGACGATTTTGGCAGAGAACGACACCGGCTACCGCAATCTCGTCCAGCTCGCCTCGAAGGCCTACCTTGATGGCTACTACTACAAGCCCCGGATCGATGCAGCTCTCTCAGCATTCCGAAGGTTTGATAGGAACAACTGGTTGCCTCGGAGGGCATGTTCCGCAGTTACTCGGAGTCGACGAAGCAACGGATGACGACCAGCGCGGGCAGGAACGGGACTTTGCGCAGGCCCTTGCCACAGCTGGGATGTACAACGACATATTCGGCGCTGGAAACTATTTCATTGAGATCCAAGACCACGGTATCCCGGCGCAGCGCAAGATCATGGAGGATCTTCTCACGATTGGCAAGACGGTCGGAATCCCGTTGCTCGCTGCAAATGATTCGCACTACACACACGCCCATGAGGCGGACGCCCACGATGCGCTCCTCTGTATTCAGACCGGATCAACCAAGTCTGAGACGGAGCGTTTCAGGTTCCATTCGCAAGAGTTCTACGTCAAGTCTGCTGCGCAGATGCGGTCGCTGTTTCCTTCTGCTGACTATCCAGATGCGTGTGACAACACGCTTCTGATAGCTGAGCGCGCCGAAGTGAACATCGAGTTCGACAGGACTCTCTTGCCACCGTTCACGGTGCCTGACGGTCACGATGAAGATTCCTATCTGAGGGAGCTTGTCATGGCGGGAGCCGCGATGAGATACGGAATCATCGATCCCGAAAAGGCTGAGCGCATCGACTACGAGCTCAGAGTGATATCTGATATGGGGTTTTCATCGTATTTCCTCATCGTGTGGGACCTTATTGCGTATGCGGCAGCACGTGGGATCCGAACTGGGCCAGGCAGGGGCAGTGCCGCAGGGTCGATCGTTGCCTACTGCCTCCGGATCACGGCCCTTGATCCCATTGAGTACGGTCTGATATTCGAGCGGTTCCTCAACCCCGGTCGTCGGGAAATGCCAGACATCGATATGGACTTCGATGAGCGGTACCGCGGTGAAATGATCAAATACACCGCAGAGAAGTACGGAACAGACCATGTAGCCCAGATCATCACGTTTTCCACCATCAAGGGAAAGCAAGCGATTCGGGATTCAGCGAGAGTGCTTGGCTATCCGTATTCGACAGGTGATCAGCTCGCGAAGGCCATGCCACCTGCAATTCTCGGTAACGATGCCACCATCGACCAATGCCTGACCAAGCCCGATAGGGAGGCATCGGCGGAAGAGCGGGATCACTTCAACGCCGCAGCCGGATTGCGTGACCTCCTCGTCACACTCGATGGTGCACCAGAAATCATCGAAACGGCTCGAGGGCTTGAGGGTCTGCGTCGCCAAGACTCGATTCACGCAGCAGCGGTCGTGATCTCGCCTGAGCCACTTACGAACATTGTTCCCATCCAACGAAAGGGCGATGGAGCCGAGGTGGTGACCCAATTCGAAATGCACGGCGTCGAGGACCTCGGGCTTCTCAAGATGGATTTCCTCGGGCTGAGGAACCTCGCGACGATTGAGCGGTCCCTCGAGCTCATCGAACAAAATACAGGCGAGCGTCCCGACATTGACAATGTAACCCTCGATGACGAGAAGGTCTTCGACATGTTCAGGGCCGGTGACTCGATGGGCGTCTTCCAGTTCGAAGGTGGACCGATGAGGGCCCTAATGCGCAACCTGGGGCCAGACGAGTTTGAGCACCTCATCGCCCTCAACGCGCTGTATCGACCCGGTCCTCTCGGTGCAGGGATGCACCTTGAATACGCCGACAGAAAGAACGGTAAGTCTCCAGTCGAGTACCTCCACGACGACCTTGAACCAGTGCTGTCAGGCACCTACGGGGTCATGGTGTACCAGGAACAGGTGATGCAGACCGCTGAAAGAATCGCAGGGTTCTCGATGAGTGATGCGGATAGCTTGCGCAAGGCAATGGGAAAGAAGATTCCAGCCGTCATGCAGGAGCAGGAGGCAAAGTTCGTCGCGGGATGTGTTACGAACGGATACGAAGAGGACCTCGGAAAGAAACTCTTCGGGTTCATCGAGCACTTTGCCGGGTACGGCTTCAACAAGAGTCACTCCGCTGCCTATGCACTCGTGGCCTACCAAACGGCATGGCTGAAGGTCCACTATCCGGCTGAGTACATGGCTGCTCTGCTGACATCTGCAAAGACCAACAAGGACCGGACAGCGGCGTATCTGCACGAGTGTCGGATGATGGGCATCACGGTTGCAGTGCCGGGGGTCAATTTCTCTCAGAGGGACTTCGGGGCACACAACGGCGCGATCGTCTTTGGTCTGTCAGCTGTGAGAAATGTCGGCGAGGCTGTGACGGACCTCGTTGTTGCTGAGAGGAACGAGAACGGGCCTTATGCATCGTTCTTCGACTTCATCGACAGAGTGGACGTTCAGGCGTTGAACAAGCGCACGATTGAGTCGATGATCAAGGCGGGAGCGTTTGACAGCCTCAACCATTCAAGGCGAGGTCTGCTTGAGATTGCCTATCAGATCGTCGATGCCACCGTGACGAGACGCAAAGCGGAGGAGGCAGGGCAGTTCAGCTTGTTCGGAGGGGCAACATCAACCGTCACCGATGTCCAGCCTGTCATTCCAGAACATGAGTGGGATAAGAAGATTCGGCTCGGCTTCGAAAAGGAAATGCTTGGACTGTATGTGTCTGATCATCCACTGCTCGGTGCCGAGAAGCTCATGAACACGATGACTGACACTCAGATTCCCGAACTGTGGGAACGGGCTGATAGGTCTCAAGCCACGATCGGCGGGGTGATTGGGGCGCTCAGCAGAAGGTATACGAGAGGTGGCGAACCGATGGTCTACTTCACTGTTGAAGGCCTAACCGGTGCTGTCGAGGCTGTTGCCTTTCCAAAGACCGTGGCCGAATTTGGCCCGATGATTCGTGAGGACGCTGTTGTTGTGCTCCGCGGCAGAGTCGATCACAGGGGCGACGAGGTGAAGTTCATCGTTCAGGGTGTCACAGAACCGGAACTGACCTCAGACGACAGCGTCAGGGTTCGCGTGTCGGCGTCGCGTATGTCAGCAACCGTGGCGGAGAAGCTGAAGGTTGTCCTAGCGAATCATCCTGGTTCATCCCCTGTATTCATTCACATGACTGGCGAGGGTCCCGAACGTGTTGTCCGCGTCAGTCCGGACCACGCGGTCGACCCACGGTCAGCGCTCTTTGCCGAGTTACGCGAGCTTTTCGGACCTACTGCTGTGATGTAGGGATGTTGGCGAATCCATTCGAAACATCGACGGCAGACAAGAGCGAAGCGAGTTCATCGAGCGTTGACGGCGGAGGGACACGCCAACCGATCTCGTGAACTGGGAGGCGATAGCGCGCTGACAGCTCGCGGGCTGCTTCGATCTGGCGGCGGGCCTCAGCAGACCAAGCTACGAGATTGTTCGTCAGCACAGCCGCCGTTGGATCGCTTGAGTCCGTAGCGGATGCTCGCCGATCCGCTTCCTCGATCCATGACTCCGGAAGCATGCGGTTGAACAGGATCGCCTCTGGTGTGATCTTGATTCCGGCGAGTTCCTCGAAGAACCGTGTCGTTTCGTAGATCGGCGTCGGGTCAGCGGTGGTAACAATGATCGTGTCTGCCGCCCGGAGATGGCGCTCGATCGCCTTGGATCGCACAGCCAGACGGTCGTAGATGGTGCGGAGGTCGAGGAGGAAGTCTGCAACATCCGAAAGCATCGGTCCTCCGAGAACGCCGTCGGCTAGCCGAAGCATCGGTTTCGCTGTGAATTGAAAGAGAACCGATCTTCCTGGAAGTCTTGACCCAGTGAGCCATCGAAGCAGTTTTCCTGACACAAGCTCACCGGTACTCGCCGGTGCCAAGAAGAAGTCCATTCCTCCCGAGGATGGGGGAGTGTCAATCACGATCGCTCCGTAGCGACCGGACTCGATGTACTCGGCCATTCGCTCGCCAGCGGCATAGGACTGTGCTGCTGGGAACCGATCGGCTATCGCTCTGAAGTATGGGTTGACGAGCAATCTGTCTGCAACTTCTGGATCGGCGTACCGGTGGATAATCCCCTCCCAAGATGCTGCGACGTCGAGCATCGCCGCATACAGGTTCGGTTCGCTGAGCACGAGTTGAGGTTCGTCGCCGAGTTCTCCAGCGGACAGTGCGTCTGCGAGCCTCTTCGCTGGGTCAATGGTGAGAACCAGGGTCCTGAGGCCGGATCTTGCGAGAATTACGCCGATCGCTGCCGCGAGCGTCGTCTTCCCGACGCCTCCTGCACCAGTGACAACAACGGTCCGAGTCATCCTGCCCTCATTGCGGCTGCCAGTTGAACCGCGACCTCGCCAGGGGTTGACACGCCCATGAGGTAGGGCAGCGAAACGTCGATATCGATCTGGGCCATCCAGTGGTGTTGGAGGCTTTCGACGGACCGCTGGTGAACAGCTGCTTCACGAAGAGGCCCGTCTACAAGGTTCTTGACATGACCCTCAGTGATACCTGACTTGGCGACGATTCGGTTCATGACAACGATTGGTGTCGGGCAGAGCCGCTCGCTGGTGATGGTTTCAATTGCCTCGACCGTTTCGATCACAGGAAGTTCGGCTGGATTCGAAACAAGGACCACCTGAGTAATCGACGAGTCAGACAGTGTTGCGGTGAGCGATCCCGCTTGCCGCTTGACGCGACCTGTCGGCACAAGCGCCGCGATGGTCGAGGGGGCTCGAAGGTAGCTTTGAAACTGACCGAGAGACGGCGTATCGACGATGACGGCATCCCATTTCTCTTTCCACGTCTCAAAAATTGGCTTACCGATACTGATGATTTCCCGTACCCCCGGAGCTGTGTCGACCAGGACACTCAATGCCCCTGCAAGGGTTCTGGACGGGGCGCCGCCCGGTACATGAAGTTGAGTTTTCAAATACTCGTCAAGGGCTGCGGAGCGCACCATCGTCATTGCCCACACGCCAGTTCGAACTTGGGTCGGCTCGTAGGTGAGCGAACTGGTTCGAAGATGGGTTCCGAGGCCAAGGCCGGTTCCAAGGTCGATTGCAAGCACCGTTTGACCGCGTAGGGCCCTTTCAATGGCGAGTGCCGCCGTGACGGCAGACTTTCCGGTGCCGCCTTTGCCAGAAACCAGTACGAGATCAGTCGCTCCCATCACTTGAGCGTACTCCCGCAGTCACCTGAGCATGCCTACGCTCACCGTGATCGACCAAGGATGGCGCTGTGGCACAACTCGATATGGACGAATTTCTCGATCGCTTTGAACGAAGGGCGAAAGCGGTCAGGGAGCGGGGCGTTCCGCCGCTTGAAGGCGAGGCACGCAAGCACTTCATCGACAGCGCAGAGAAGGATTTCCTCGATTATTCCCTCGTAGCTTCAGCTTCGTGGGAGGTCGTCGACGGCGAACTGGTGCTCAGAATTCCACTCGGGTTGTAGCGACTCGCGCGCTCAGAGCCTCACGCAGTCGGATCTTCGATGCCGAGTGCTTCTCGTTTTGAAGCAGCCCTTCGCTCAGTCTCGAGGCGTGCCAGATCGTATTCGTGATGGTCGACGAAGGTCATAGCGTCGGCAATCCGTCTGTGCCCTGCGCCGTCGCGGATGAGTATGTGCATCTGTTGACATATGTCCCTGTAGTCGGGGTGGCCGCCTTGTTGGGTCCGTAGTTCGAGCATGTGGAACGCTTCGCGTGCGTTGAGGTTCATCACGAACCTGATCTTCTGAGCGAAAGGGACAACGTACTGAGCGACGTCTGGCGATGTTGCCATTGCAACATCGTGATAGAGAGTCGCCGATCGCTCCATGGACGATTCCCAAGCATCGGTTGCAGAGATTGCCTCGATCGCCGGTGGAGTGGTGAATCCATGGTTCGGTGCCAGCGGCTGCCACTCAAGTGTGAGCATTCGGTGCCGTTGAAGGTCTCTGAAGATGCCGTAGTCGCACAGCACGTCGAAGCGATAAAACGTTTGTTCCATTCCGCGGCCCGGTTTGTGCCTGCGGTTGGTCCGATCACCAACATAGGACCGGAAGATGTCGTCTATTTGAGTTTCCGACATCCGGGCGACTTCGGCACGAATCTGTTCGTCTGGCAGATTCGTGTAGGCGTACAGGGCGGCGGCTGCCACTTTTCGCTCACCCTCAGGGTCGAATTCGACCAGCGTTACGGAAGGTGCTTGGGCCGGAATCTGTGCCAGCCGAGAAGCCTGATCGGACATGGAATCTGCGATATTCGAGAAGTACTCCGTCCACGCTCCGCCGCGGTCAGGGATGTCAACTCGCTTCATGAACGACGGAATCATCTTGCGAAGCTCAACAAGCATGAGGTCGCCAAACCAACGGACTTCTTCGAGGGGATGTGCCTGCATCCGGAGGAGAAGGGCCTCGTACGCCTGCCCTGAGGCGAAGATGCCGACATTCGATGTTGTCGACGCAGGGAGGAGTCCTCTGGCGTCGTCGCATGCCTTGGCTCGTATGGTCGACTTCCATACAAAGCCAGAGTCGCCGTCTTGTTTGGGATGCATCTCTTCGTAGTAGGTCACGAGGTCGGCCACAACATCGGAATACAAAGCAAAGGATGTGTTCATCTCCGATTGGTAGCGATCAGAAAGACCTGCCGGTCCGAGCTCGATCGGGGTGTGGAACCGGTAGCTGTCACCGAGCTTCTCGTCGTAAAAGATGTACCTCGTCGATTGCTCGAGATAGGAAGCAAGGCGTCCCCACTCCAGAACCTTCGTCAATATGTTCGATGCCTGCTCAACGGCTAGGTGAGCGGCTCCGAGCTGGGCCACTGAATCGTCGCCGTATTGAGTGAATACCCTGTCGTACAGCTTCTCCGCCCTGTCGAGACCAACGAGTCCTTGGTCTGTCTTTTGAGCTGCGATCGCCTCGACGCCGAGTGCTGGCTCTGCTGCGAACTCATCTAGGAATAGCCGCCGTACCGATTTTGGGGACCGGCTGTACCGGGCGAACAGGGCACCCTTGACGACCTCTGGAAGTCCGATGATTCCAAAGACAGGCTGGTGAGGATTCGTGAAATGACGATTGACAACAGCGAGTTCCTCTGCCGTGAACTCCTCAGTGTGAAACGAATGCGCTGTGTTGAGCGGTGCCACGAACGAGGGCCTTTCGACGGATAATGGCACCGTACCGGAGGCACGGTTCATCAGCAATCTTTGGCCGCTGGGTAGCCTTACAGAATGGTCGTCGTACGGATTGTTCTTGGCGCACTCATTGCAGTGCTCGTCGTTGTTCTAGCTCTCCCAGCGGTGGTGTTGATGGACCTGGTCATCGGAGGGACGGGGCTTGGCTTGTGCGTGGATGGTCTCGGAGCATGCGACACATCGCTCTTCGCTGTGCTCGAGTTGCTGCTTCTGTTTACTGCAGCATCAGTTGCGCTCGGCTTCGCTGTTGCAGGGTGTTTGAGATTTCTGACACGAAACACGCGCTCGGCTGGGCAGTAGAATCGCCGTCGTTAGATTGGCAAGTCGAGACCACTTTGCTCGGCTGGTAACCTCCCCTGATGGAGAATATGTCAGAAGACCCGCTCCTGATGGGAGAGAGGCCGTTGCGCGAGCGACTGCCAGATTATGCCGGCGTGTTCGTGCTTGGACTCGCAGCTTCGGCTCTTGCCGGCATCCTCTATTCAGTCGTCTTCGATAGCAAGATGACCAGTTCCGTCGGGAACGTAATCATGTTTTACGGCGTGATTCTTATGTTCATCGGCGGTGCAACGGGGGGCGGGTACACGAGCATCGGAGCTGGGGCTGCCAGGGCACTCTTCACCACCAGAACCGCTATCGACGACCCTATCGACGAACCGCGTGAGGTAGATCCAATTCCAGGAAAGCCTGTCAGGATGGATCCACGGGAACAAATGCGACAGGGGCTTCGCCCAGAAGCGAATCCGACATCGTTTTGGCAGGTCATCGGCGGCATCTCTTACCTCATCATTGGATTCCTCATTCTTTGATCAGGCCCTCACCCTGGACGCAACGACGCGGGACCCACAGCGAAGTGATTACCGTAGCGACTACCGCAGGTCGGACAGCCTCTTCGCCACGACAAACAGACCTGTTGACTCAGCGATGACTACATCGTTCGCTTCGAGTCTCGCTTCAATCGAGAGGCGTTTACCTCTGCGCTCCTTCACTCTCCCGATGAGGCTGAAGTCGGCACCAACCTCTGCCTGTCGGCGGTAGCGGATATCAAGCTTTGCGGTGAAGACGAACACCCCCTCGGTGAGCATTGCCGACCACGCGGATATTTCGTCAAGTGCAGTAGCGACGACTCCGCCATGGAGAACCCCCTCGAACCCCGCAAAGTGGCTAGACGCGTTGAAAGGCGCAGACACCTCGTTTCCGTCAACTTGGAAGCCGTCGAGCCGAAGGCCTGCGGCGTTGTCGAGGCCGCAGCCAAAACATTGTGTGTACTGGGTGCGAAGGAGAGCAATTGTGTCGGCATCCGGAGTCATGGCGTCACCCTACCGCCTGTACTATCGGTCCCCATGGCGAAGCCAACAAAGTCCACACCGGAGTTCTCGACCGAGGAGAAACGCAACGCCTCTGTGATTCTGAATCGGATCGCTCGTCGGTACCCCGACGTTGGGACGGCGCTTGAGTATTCGGATGCGTGGCAGCTCCTCGTCGCGACCGTACTTTCCGCCCAAACCACCGACGAGAACGTCAACAAGGTGCTCCCATTCCTCTTCGAGGCATATCCAACTGCGGAGGATCTAGCAGGGGCAAATCCCGAGGCAGTCGAACGGATTGTGTTCTCGACTGGCTTCTACCGCCAGAAGACGAAAAGCATCATGACGCTCGCTGCGGACATTATTGACAAGTACGACGGTGAGGTCCCACGGGACTTGGACAACTTGGTGAAGCTGCGTGGTGTTGGTCGCAAGACAGCGTCTGTCGTGCTCGCTGAGGTGTGGAACACTCCCGCGATTGCCGTTGACACCCACGTGAAACGAGTTATGCACCGAGTCGGCCTAACGACACATACGGATCCCGAGAAAGTCGAGAGCGACCTGAAAGCCCTCTACCCGAAGAATCGGTGGAGCGGTATTTCGATGCGGGTCATTCAGTTCGGCCGCGACGTGTGCGATGCCAAGAGGCCTCGGTGTTGGGAGTGTCCGTTGGCTGATCGGTGCCAGTATCCAGACAAGACACTCCCTCCCACTCCATGACCACGTCTGAATTCAGGGCAGCGTTTCGGCGTAACCCAAGGGACAGAGCAATCGCCGCACTTGCCATCCCCGCTCTTGGAACGCTTGCGATCGATCCAATCGTCACGATCGTGGACACCGCATGGGTTGCAAGGCTCGGAACAGTTCCCCTCGCAGCCCTCGCAGTCGCCGGCGCGGTGTTCGCAGCTGTCTTTTCTCTGTTCAACTTCGTCCAAGTAGCTGTGACTCCTCTCATTGCAGGAGCGGTGGCCCGCGATGACCTACCGAGGGCCGGTGGCATCGCAACCGGAGCCGTCGCGTTTGCTGCTGTCGTAGGTGTAATCCTCGCAATAGCATTTGTCTCGTTGTCCTCTGCCGTCGTTGAGCTGTTCGGTGCGGAACCAGAGGTAGCGACAGCGGCAGCGACCTATCTCAGAATCCGGTTTCTTGCTCTACCGGCGATGCTGATTGCAATGGTCGGCCACGGCGTCTATCGAGGTCACCAGGACACGAAGACGCCCCTGTACGTGGCGGTTGCGCTCAATATCGTGAACCTCGTTCTTGACCCGATCCTGATTTTCGGATTCGACCTTGGCGTGGCCGGAGCTGCGTGGGCAACAGTGGCAGCTCAATTCTTCGCAGCAGGCTGGTTCTTGGTTCTGATGTTTTCGGTTCAGAGGGCCCGGCTCGGGGTGGGACTGTTGAGAGGCAGAGTCCGTTCTCTTGGCCTCCTCGAGGTGCTAACCGCTGGGTGGCCGATGATCATTCGATCGATCGCTTTGCTTGGCGCGATCACCGCTACCACAGCTGCAGCCGCCCGCCTTGGGGCGGTCGAGACCGCTGCCCCCCAAATAGCGCTCCCGATCTGGCTGTTTCTGGCCTTCGTGCTCGACTCGCTTGCGATCGCTGCGATGGCGATGATCGGCAAGGACCTTGGCACGAACGATCGAGTGTCGGCGAGGGCGCTGGCGAACCGTTTGCTTGCCCTCGGACTCCTCCAAGGTGTCGGACTCTCGATCCTGCTTTTGGCAACTTCTCCGTTGGTTGCCATCTTCTTCGGTGTCGAACCTGATGTCGAATTGAGCCTCGAAGGAATCTACATCTTGGTGATTGTCCTCCAGCCCTTGACCGCACTTGTCTACGTATGGGATGGGATTGGTGTCGGTGCCGCATCCTTCAAATTCATGGCGCTGTCGATGGTGGTCGCTGGAGTCTGCACGGTGGCGACCTTGTTCTTGATGGGAGACACGTTATTCGGAATCTGGACAGCTCTCGTGGTCCTCACCGGCGTCCGGCTCGTCACATTTGCTGGCTGGCACCGCTGGGGTCGGCTTTCCGTCGGACAAGATCCGTCCCCTTCGTCTCAGGCAGTCGGAGAACCAGCAGGATCGCAATGATGAGCCCGAGTCCGAGGAATGACATGGTCACGGCTAACCCATAGCGGTCGATCATCACAGCACCACCTAGGAAGCCAGTAATGGATCCGGCGATTGCGATATTCGTAATCCATCCCCCGGCCGTCGCCCTTAACCGTGTTGGGAACAGCTCGGTTCGCTGCGCAGCGAGCGAAGGCGTGAGCATCGTTGCCCCAAGGGTGGAGAGGAAGATCGAAATTGCAAGAAACCATCCGCTGTCGAGGGTGTAGAACCCGATTCCTCCGACAAGGCCGATAGCGATAGCGATAGCCGACGTTGGTCTCCGTCCGATTCTGTCTGCCAGTCGACCCCCAACAAGCAATCCGATGGTGCCAACTCCCGAGAACAGAATGAGCAGGAACCTGGCAGCGCCGGTATCCCAGTCAAGGTCGTTGATGAGTCGTTCGAGCACGAAATCGAACGCAGGACTCGAGAAGGCGGCCACGAAGAAGCTGACGCCAGCGAGTGGCCAGAAGTGCTTCCCAAGGCCCATGCCAAGCGCCTTTGTGAAGGGAAACGCTGGAGCGGCGACGAAGGCACGCGACTCCGGCAGGAAACGATTCAACACAGGGAACGCGAACAAACCAAGAGAGGCAATACCGAACAGCAAGCGCCACGCGTTGTCGGTGCCTTCTGCGATAGGAAGCAGAATCAGTCCGAACCCCACGCCCATCGATCCTGCAAGGCCGTAGAACCCAAGTGCCAACGCACGGGCGTTAGCAGGGACTTCTTCGGCTATGACCACGATGGAAATGGCAGCGACCGCTACGACTCCAATTCGAACCAGCGCCTGGGAAACCACGTAGGCAAGAGGCGACGGGATGAAAGCGGTCACAAGACTTGCGAGACACACCAGAGCGAATGCCCCAAGGAGAGGCCTTCGACGACCCGAGCGGTCTGCGATGAGGGAGAAAACCACACCAACGAGTGAGGCAGCTCGAACACCAGCGAAGATTCCACTCATCTGGCCCTCGGTGAGGTCCAGCGACGTGCGCGCGAACGGAAGAGTGTGCGACATCTGACTAGCCGCAAACGCGGATATGAATCCGATGATGGCGGTGAGGAAAACGATCCTCCGAGCGGAGGGCGTGATCCGAAGTTTTTGCTTGGGGGGTTGTCCGTATCCGGACCCGGTCATGACGCGTCAACAATCCATGGGAGACGAGGGCTGCTCACCAGAGGTTAGCTGTCGGTTCCTCCGTTTCGGTGCCTTGGAGTTGTCGGGTATCCGTCAGAGTCGAAACGTCGCGGGGGGCTCTACCGTTGAGGGTGGAAAGGCTGTCGACCCAAGGTATTCACGTGGAAGTATCAGTTTTCGCGGCAGTATTGGCTGGCATGGCATCGTTCCTGTCACCATGCGTGCTGCCACTGCTTCCTGGTTACATCTCTCTGATGTCTGGCTATGACATGGCAGAAATCGCCGAGGGCAATGTATCTCAGAAACGGGTGGTTGGAAGAACAGCGTTGTTTGTCCTTGGATTCACGACTGTTTTCGTGGCGCTCGGTGCCACGGCGACAAGTCTGTCTTCGATCCTCAGCCAATCAATCTTCACCACCATCGCAGGTGTCCTCATCATTCTGATGGGCTTGTTCATCGCGATAACCGCTGTGTGGACACCGAGCTTCATGCTTCCGCTCATGAAGGACAGGCGCATAGAGTCGACACGCGCCAAGAAGCTTGGACTTCTCGGCCCTCCGGTCATGGGGGCAGCCTTCGCATTTGGCTGGACGCCATGCATTGGGCCCTTCCTGGCATCGGCACTGGCGCTTGGAGCCAATACGGATACGATCGGGCAGGGCATGCTCGTGCTGTTCTTCTACAGCCTCGGCCTCGGAGTTCCCTTCCTGCTCACCTCGCTCCTCCTGACGAAGGCATTCTCTGCGTTTGGCTGGGTGAAGCGATACCTGGTTCAGATCACCGTCTTTTCGGGTCTGATGCTTGTCTTCTTTGGATGGTTGATGCTTTCGGGGCAGATCGTCAACCTGTCGGCATGGTTCTCGGACCTACTTGTACGCCTCGGCCTTGATGGGCTCGCCGAGGTGTAGGAGGGTCTCTCGTGGAGCACTTCGACTGGGGTAGCCTCACGCAAGAATGAATCCTTTTGGCATGAAACCATCTCTCTCGTTGGAAAGCTTCACCGAGCTTGCTGCTCGGTACCCGGTGGTTCCCGTGGCCGTAGAAGTGCTCGGCGACACTCATACACCAGTCTCTGTGTTCGAGCGGCTCGTCGGTTCTGGTGATGGCTTCCTTCTCGAGTCAGTTGAGGGCGGAGAGAGATGGGCTCGATGGTCGTTTATCGGCTGGGATCCTGCGTTCACCGTCTCCGCAAAGAACGGAGTGTCCAGCGTCGACGATCCAACGGTCGCAATTTCTCAAGGAGATCCTCTGGCTGTCCTTGAGGAGCTCACGGACCGTTTCGATATCCCGTCCGAGGCTGAGATGAATTTCGCGGGACCGATCCCACCTCTTCATACGGGCGCCGTCGGATTCCTTGCATATGATGCCGTTCGGTATATCGAGCACCTTCCGAACCAGCCAGCCGACGACAGAGACCTTCCGGAGATGCTGTGGCAGTTCACCGGTGGCGTCGCAGCGTTCGACAGGTTGCGTGACACCATCACGTTGATTCGGAATGTGTTTGTGACAGACGACCCCGGTTCCGACTACCGCTCTGCTCTGGCAGCGCTTGACGCCGCAGAGACCAAACTCTCCGAGGGCAGTGTGAGATCAATTGGCAGTCGTCCCACATTCGACTCCGTATCGAATGCCACACCGAACATGACAAGACAAGCGTTTGAATCGTCCGTCGAAGCAGCTATTAAGCACATCGTGGTCGGAGACGCATTCCAGATCGTTCCTTCGATCCGTTTTGAGGTCGACTTCAACGGAGACGCATTCGCCGTGTACCGCGCGCTGAGACTGGTCAATCCTTCGCCGTTCATGTTCCTTGTTCGTTCGGGCGATATAGCCGTAGTCGGATCTTCTCCAGAGCTGATGTCCAGAGTGCGCGACGGAGTCGCGTACTCCAGACCCATCGCTGGGACCCGTCGGCGTGGATTGACAGAGGCCGAGGATGTGGCCCTCGAAGAGGAGCTCCTAGCCGATCCTAAGGAGCGAGCAGAGCACGTGATGCTGATCGACCTTGCCCGCAATGACCTCGGCAGGGTCTGCAAATTTGGCACCGTCACTGTTGACGACCTGATGGTGATTGAGCGTTACAGCCATGTGATGCACATCGTTTCAGGAATTTCTGGTGAGGTCAGAGAGGGTGTCGGTCCCATCGATGTATTGCGAGCGACATTTCCACATGGCACGGTTTCAGGAGCGCCAAAGGTCCGAGCAATGGAGATCATTGATGAACTCGAACCAACGGCCCGCGGGCCATACGCAGGAGCGGTCGGATACATCGATTTTTCTGGGACCCTTGACACCGCTATTGGATTGAGAACCTGTGTGATCAAAGGCACCAAGGCATGGGTACAGGCAGGCGCCGGCGTGGTCGTTGACTCAGATCCAGCAGCCGAGTACGAAGAATGCGTAGCGAAGGCACGAGCAGTGTTGACGGCGATAGCGGCAGCGGGGGAAATGTAAGCGGCGAGCCTTCGGCTCGCTGTTTACCGTTTACCGTTTACCGTCTACCGTTTTCTGGCGACGACTTACTCATTCTTGGTTGGTGCCGCCTGATCTTGGAGTTTCTCGAATTCGACCGCCGAGAACGGTGGACGGTAGACGGTAGACGGCAAACTGAAGATGGAGGAGGGAAGCCTCCTCCATCTTCACACTTCTCTTACATCTGGGTCGTACGCTGTGGTCCATACCTTGGAGGATGACGTGTCAGGTGGCACCGTGTTGCTCATAGAAGACCATGTAGAGATTGCGGACCTGCTTCGGCTGTATGTCGAGCGCGAGGGATTCACGCTGATCCACGCTGATCCACGCTGAGTCTGGGGAGGAAGGCCTTGAGCGACTCAGTGAGCGGTCGCCCCGTGCCGTGCTCCTCGATTTGGGTCTCCCTGGTCTGGACGGTGTTGCGGTCTGCCGAGAGATACGGAAACAATCGGATGTCCCGATCTTGATGCTGACCGCTCGGGACTCTGAGACGGACACGATCATCGGTCTCGAAGTCGGTGCAGACGACTACATCACAAAGCCGTTTTCTCCAAAGGAGGTTGTGGCACGGCTCAACGCCGTGCTGCGGAGGGCAGAGGAGCGACCGGCAACGGCAGCCGTTCGGGTTGTTCAGGGCTGTGCCGTCGATTCGGGGCGCAGAGAAGTCGTGACTCCGTCCGGTGAGACAATTCGCCCAACGGCTAGGGAGTTCGATTTGCTTTGGTATCTCGTTGAGCACGCAGGACTTGTTCTTTCGCGCTCACAGATTCTCGACGCGGTCTGGGGGTACGACTACTTTGGTGAAACACGAACCGTCGACGTGCATATCAGGCAGCTCCGGAAGAAGATTGATGAACTGCCAATCGAGACGGTGTGGGGCGTCGGCTATCGGATCGACCGCTGATGCAAAAGCGGATCGTCCTTGCAACAGCGATTGTCGCTGTCATCACTCTGATTGTTGGAGTCGCCGCCCTTGTTGTGATCCGCACCGCGGTCGAAACCAGAGCTGAGACCGAGTTGGGACGACAGGCTGAGGTCGCAGCAACACAAATAGAAGAGGATCTTGAGCGGCTGAATTTCAGACCGTCTGAGAACCCCGGCGCTCCACTCGCAAGATACAGGGCAGAGTTGGAGCGGTCATTGGCAAGGGTTGCGAGCCTTGGAGGCCACGACATCGTAGAAGCGACGATCGCGGTGGGTCAGAGGGAAACCCCCATTACCCAGCCTTTGGTGCTGATTCCGTTGCTTCCAGACAACGTTGAAGACGGCGATGTAGTGACGGTCGAATTCGACGGTCAACCCATGCTCGTTGCGATCGAAGTTGTGGACACTCCGTTGGTGACACTTACCGTCGCGATTGGCCGGTCCCAGCCTTTGATCTCCGCTGCGCTCGTCACCGTCCCTGTCGCAATCGCGGTCGGCGTTGGCGCTGCGTTGATCATCGGTCTTGGGACGTGGTTTGGGCGGTCGCTCTCGCGCCGACTTCGTGGACTTGAAGATGCAGCAACCTTGGTAGGCGGCGGCAATCTTGAGGCTCGTTCGGCCGTCGAAGGCGACGACGAGATCGCGGCGGTGGCTATTGCATTCAACTCGATGACTGAGCAACTCCAAGCCGTTCGAACGCGGGAGCGAGAGTTTCTCATGTCTGTCAGCCATGACCTGAGAACGCCCCTGACCACGATCAAGGGCTATGCCGAGGCTCTCGACGCTGGTGACATCGAAGGAGACGATCTTGCACGGGTCGCAGGGGTGCTCAACACCCAGGCTGACCAACTCTCACGGCTGGTCGAAGATGTGATGTTGCTCGGGAGACTCGAGGCTCGACACTACACAATGCGCCCCGAACCAGTTGACATCGCAGCGCTGGTTACGGGGGTCAGCGATGGCTTCGCTCAGGGGGCAAAGTCGTCGTCGGTAGTCGTGGCGGTTGAGGCCCAAGAGGCTGGCGACCGAATGGTCGACCCTGACCGTGTCACGCAGATCTTGTCGAACCTCATCGAGAACGCTCTCCGCTACACGCCAGAAATGGGTGTGATCACGATCTCGCTTGTCTCAAACGATGATGAGTTTCGGGTCACAGTGAGCAACACCGGCACGGCGATAGCGGAAAGAGATGTTCCGAGAGTCTTTGACCGCCTCTATGTCGCAGACCGGTACCGAGCACTCAGGCCATCCGGATCGGGGCTTGGGCTAGCGATCGTCGCAGAGCTTGTCGAGGCAATGGGTGGAACAATCCACTGCGAGAGCGACGAAACAGCAGGAACAGCTTTTGAAGTAAAGGTGCCGGCGGAGAGGATCTAGCAGCAGATGACAGAGGACAGATGACGGACTACGGATTTCGGAAGCGCCTAGCGCCCACCGCCTTGCGCCTACCGTGCAGCAAGAGCTAGCGGTTGTGAGTCCCGGTCCGTAACCCGTCTCTGTCTTCTGTCTTCTGTCCTCTGTCCTCTGTCCTCTGTCCTCTGTCCTCTGCCTAGTCTGGCCTCATGCTCCAAGAGATCATTGTTTCTGCCGATGAGCGGGCCCGTCACACCGATATGTTGGTTGATGAACTGCGGGAGAAGGCTGCGATTGCACCACCCGTTCGCGACTTTGCCGGTGCATTGATGTCGCCCGGGCTATCTGTCATCGCTGAGATCAAACGAAGGTCACCGTCTGCCGGAGACATCGACATTCAGCTTGACCCGGCGAAGCAGGCCATCGCATATGAGTCAGGGGGCGCGGATGCAGTCTCGGTGCTCACCGAACCGGACTTCTTCGGAGGGTCGCTTCAGGACTTGGAGTCTGTCCGATCTGCTGTCTCGATCCCCGTGCTCCGGAAGGACTTCACAAGGCGACCGTCCCAAATCTGGGAGGCGCGAGCGTCCGGCGCTGACGCGGTTCTCATTATCGTGGCATCGCTCACGGACGATGCCATTGCGATACTTCTCGCGACGGCGAAGGAGTCTGGTATGACAGCGATTGTTGAGGCGCACACGACCTCCGAGGTGAAACGCGCTCTCCTCGCGGGAGCTACCGTGATTGGTGTCAACAACCGGGATCTCCAAACGTTTGAAACGGATCTTTCGACGTCCGAGATCGCAGCGATCCACCTTCCGCGGGGAGTGGTGAAGATCGCGGAATCGGGAGTTTCCTCCGTTGAGGGGGCTGCGCGGATGGCACGGGCCGGATACGACGCAATTCTTGTTGGTGAGGCCCTCGTGCGGTCGACTGATCCCGCTCGGTTGGTTGCAGAGCTGAAAGCGGCACGATGACCGAGGCAGCGATGACTGAGAAGGCATTATGACTTGGGTCAAGATCTGCGGTATCACAAGCGAAGCAGCGCGTGACGCTGCGGTTCATGGGGGAGCGGATGCTGTCGGGTTCGTGCTCGCGCCAGAGTCGCCTCGGCAGGTCACCGTTGATCGGGCTGCCGATCTCATGAGGGACGTGCCCATTTCTTGTTTCATCGTGACTGTCGACCTCACCCCAGCCGAGGCACTTAGTTTCGCCGAGGCAACTGGCGCAGACGGAATCCAGAGCCACGGCCTTCATGCAACCGAGGTTGCAGCTGAGGCAGTTGAAGCTGGTTACCTCAGCCTCCATCCCGTGGTGGTGAGCAAGAAGGGTCTCGAAACCGATCTTCGAACTATCCCTGCTCAGAGCATCCCCCTCTTCGATACATCCGTTCAGGGCCTTCACGGGGGAACTGGCATCACATTTAATTGGAGCCTGCTCGATTCGCCTGGTCGGCCGTTCGTCCTCGCGGGTGGTCTCGGTGTGGACAACATTGCCGAAGCGATTGCCACGGTCAGACCGTTTGGCGTTGACGCCTCAAGCAGGCTTGAGACATCCCCAGGGGTGAAGGACCCGGCTACCATTTCTGCCTTCATCACAAAGGCGAAGGCGATATGAGACTCAGTCGTCCGGACGAAACGGGGCGCTTTGGAGACTTCGGCGGCGCATTTGCGCCAGAGACGTTGATGCCAGCGCTGCGAGAACTTGAGGCTGCGTTTGTTGACGCATGGGCTGACACTGGATTTCACGCTGACCTTGATCATCTCCTTTCGACATTTGTCGGGAGGCCCACGCCGGTGTACCACGCCGAGCGAATGTCCGAGCGCCTTGGCCTCGACCTGTGGCTCAAGCGGGAGGATTTGGCGCATACCGGTGCACACAAGATCAACAACACCGTTGCGCAAGGTCTGCTCACGAAGCGGATGGGAAAACCAAGGGTCATTGCCGAGACGGGCGCGGGTCAGCACGGAGTTGCAACGGCAACAGCGTGTGCCCTCCTCGGGCTCGAGTGCGTTGTGTACATGGGCGAAAAGGACATCGAGCGTCAAGCACTCAATGTCTACCGTATGCGTCTGCTTGGGGCTGAGGTGATCCCGGTGACCTCCGGCGCAGGCACACTCAAGGACGCAGTATCCGCCGCGCTGAGAGATTGGGTCGCCTCCGTCGAACAAACCCACTACATCATCGGGTCAGTCGTTGGACCTCACCCATTCCCTTGGATGGTCAGAGAGTTTCAGAAGATCATCGGAGAGGAATTGAAGCAGCAACTCGACGGCTCGAGTGGATTGCCAACACCGGAAGTTATTGTCGCCCCCGTTGGTGGAGGGTCCAACGCCATGGGGGTCTTCTACCCGTACGCAGGAGATCCAGACGTCGACCTTGTGGGTGTGGAGGCTGCCGGACTGGGGATCTCATCAGGAAAACACGGTGCGTCTCTTGGTCACGGTTCCCCAGGAGTCATCCACGGCGCGATGACCTACATGCTCCAGGACGATTTCGGTCAGGTTCTTGAGGCACACTCAATCAGTGCAGGTCTTGACTATCCGGGAGTCGGCCCTGAGCACTCCTACTTCAAGGATGAACAACTCGTCCGCTACGAGAGCGTCACCGACGATGAAGCGGTAGAGGCTTTTCACCTCCTGTGTCGTACCGAAGGGATCATCCCAGCCCTCGAATCGAGTCACGCACTTGCTTGGATCATCAGGGAGGCCGCTTCGCTCCACGGCAAGACTGTTGTGCTGAATCTGTCAGGGCGCGGAGACAAGGACGTACAACAAATCGCTGCGATGTATGACTGAATCCGGTCAACAACGCTTGGCTGAACTCTTCGCAGGAGTCAAAGCGGAAGGGAGGGCGGCTCTTCTTCCGTATCTCACGGCTGGAATCCCGACGCCGGAGCAGTCTGTAGAGCTTTTCGTCGCAATGGCAGAAGCAGGTGCCGACGGTTTCGAGGTTGGTATCCCGTACGCCGATCCACTCATGGACGGCCCTGTCATTATGCGCGCTGGTGAGCAGGCGCTACGCAACGGAGTCACTGTTGACGTAGCTCTCAGGGTGGCGCAGCAGGTCGTTGAGAGAACAGCCAAGCCGGTGCTCGTGATGACCTATGTTAATCCCGTGCTTCGCATCGGTATCGACCGGTTCTTCGAAAAGGTTGCATCGGCCGGGGTTTCGGGAGTGATTATTGCTGACCTGCCTGTCGACGAAGCATTGCCCTACCTCGTTGCGGCAAAGCAGGCCCAGGTCGGAATCGCGCTCTTTGTTGCTCCGACGACAGATAGGACACGACTGGTTTCGGTCGTTGAGAGCAATCCCTCCTTTGTCTATGCCGTTGCCGAAATCGGTGTCACAGGTGAGCGGTCGGCGAATTCGGCGAATACCAGAGCACTTGCATCCCGGATCAGAGCACTATCAGATGTCCCGATCGTGTTTGGCGTCGGTATATCGACGCCAGAGCACGCAGCCCATGCGGCTGCCGATGGCGACGGAGTGATCGTCGGGACGGCAATCGTACGCAGAGTCCTCGAAGCCCAATCTCACGAAGAAGCGAAGGCGGCACTGACACTTGCCGTATCGGAACTGGCCGTGGCTGTACGCAGGAGCAGATGACAGACGCCAGATGACAGATGACAGATGAGGGTCTTGGTCTGTGAGGGAGCGAGCGACCGGTCCGTCCTCTGCCGTCTGTCCTCTGCTCCAGTACCGGGAGGGGGACTTGAACCCCCACGAGCTTGCGCTCAGTGGATTTTGAGTCCACCGCGTCTACCGTTCCGCCACCCCGGCCAGAGCCGGAATTGTAGATGGCGTCAGCGGTGTAGCGGGCAGGGCAGGGCGGTATTGTCTGAGGATGCCACGCTCGTCGCTTCACAAGATCCGCGAAATGACCGAGACGATCAAGGACCTTGACTTTGATATAGACCAAGCTCGGGCGGAACTCGGCATGCTCACCCACATTGACGATGACACCCAACGCGACGCAGCCGTGTCAGAACATGCCGAGGACAGGCAGGCCGCAAGAATGACCGCATCGGACGTTGCACGTCTCCAGCGGCATATCCAGCAGCTGACTGCCAGCAGGTCGAAAGTCGTCGCCAAACGCGCCAAGGCTGTCGACAAACTCGCCGCAGGTTGAAAGGTACGCTGACGCCATGAAGACGTTGGCGCTCCTTGACGGTCACTCCCTCGCGTATCGCGCTTTTTATGCGCTTCCGCCCGATCTCGCAACCCCGAGCGGCCAGGTAACGAACGCCGTTTTCGGGTTTACATCGATGCTTATCAAGCTCCTAGACGAGGAGAGCCCAGATGCAATAGCCGTAGCATGGGACCGGCGCGAGAAGACATTTCGGTCCGAGCGATATCCCGCATACAAAGCCACACGGGAATCGGCTCCTGACATCTTTCGTTCGCAGGTTCCCCTCATCAAGGAAGTTCTCGAGGCAATGCAGATTCCGCAGGTCAGCGTCGCAGGATTCGAAGCGGACGACGTGATAGCCACGCTGACGAGGCGCGGGCGGGAGTTTGGCTACTCCGTGATGGTGGTAACTGGTGACAGGGATGCCTTCCAACTCTCGTCAAACGACATCTCCGTTCTCTACACACGACGTGGTATTTCGGACACCGTCAACGCCACGCCCGCTTGGATCAAAGAGCGCTACGACATCGACGCCACCCGATACGTTGAATTCGCGGCGCTCCGTGGGGACCCATCAGACAACCTTCCCGGCGTCCCGGGGGTCGGAGAAAAGACCGCAGCGAAACTCATCAATGCCTACGACACCCTCGAGTCGTTGTTCGAATCCGTCGATGAGTTGACACCGAAGCTCAGGGAGAACCTCGCGGCGGCTCGTGATCAGGTCTTCCTGAATAGAGAACTCATGACAATGATCGAGGACGTACCTATGGATGATCTTGATCCGTCAGATTTCGACCTGATACCGTTCGACCGCGACACGGTGCGGTCGCTTTTTGACGACTTGGCCTTCAGAACTTTGTGGCAGCGTCTTGACGAACTCGGTGGGGTTACGGTCGCCGAGCGCTCTGTGGTCGACATTGAGGTGTTCACGGCAACAACTCCGGCAGCGGTCGCAGCGCTCGCAGCGCTCGCAGGGACGCAACCCGCAGCGGTCGATCCCGTTTGGGATGGAGCCGACCTCCTCGGTATTGCCGTCGCCGGAACGCCAGCGGCCTATGTTCCCCTTGCACTGGCAGAGGACTTTCTGTTGGCTGTGTTGTCGGGAAATGGACTCATCGGTCACGACTGCAAGCCCTTGCTTGTTGCCTTGATGGAGGCAGGCCTCCCCGTTCCGAATCTTGCATTCGACACGATGCTTGCTGCGTATGTGATCAACCCAGCGCAACGCGCCCCGAGTCTGGAGGATCTCGCCTACCGAGAGCTCGGCATCAGCGTGGACGAGGCGGAGAGCTCACCAGACGGTGGGTCGCAGGCTGCGTTCGCTTTCGACGAGGTTTCGATTGACATCGAAACTCCGGCGCGAAGGGCGATTGCGGTCCAACAACTTGTCGAACCACTTACAGAACAGATGGTCGCGCGGGGAGGCATCGACCTTTATACGGAGATCGAGTTGCCACTGGTCTCGATCCTCGCAGGGATGGAGGTCGCGGGCGTAGGCATTGACGTTGGGTTCTTGCAGACGTTCGGCGAAGACCTCTCGACACGAATCGCTACGCTCCAAGCTGAGATTCATGAGCTCGCGGGAGCAAGCTTCAATGTGAACTCGACGCTCCAGCTACGGAAGATTCTCTTCGACCAGCTTGGACTGCCCGTTCTGAAGAAGACACCAAAGGGTGCGCCGTCGACTGATGCATCAGTATTGGAAAAGCTTGCCGGCCAGCATGAGATCGTGTCGAAATTGCTTCTATTTCGGGAACTCGACAAGTTGCGATCCACCTATGTCGAAGCCCTTCTCAAGCTTGTCGACGAGGATGGAAGAGTCAGAGGGCGCTTCAATCAAATGGGAGCAGCCACCGGACGGTTGTCTATGGAGCGGCCGAACCTCCAAAACATTCCAGTGAGAAGCGAGGAAGGCAGGGCGATTCGCAAAGCGTTCGTGGCCACAGAGGGATCGACATTCCTCGTGGCTGACTACTCCCAGATCGAGTTGAGAATCCTTGCTCACATGTCACAGGATGCCGGCCTGCTCGATGCATTCAGAAACGATGTCGACATTCACGCAGCTACCGCCGCGCGAATCAATGGCGTCAATCTTGAAGAGGTGACCGATGAGATGCGTCGGACATCGAAGATGATCAACTTCGGGTTGTTGTATGGGATGGAGGCCTATGGACTGTCCCAACGCCTCGACATCGATCGTGCCGAGGCTCAGCGGCATATCGATGAGTATTTCGTGCAATTCCCTGATGTGAGAAATTTCTTGAGCGGCATTGTCGACAACGCACGAGAGACCGGATACACCACGACCATTCTCGGCAGAAGGCGCTACCTGCCGGAACTCAACAGCCGCAGCACCAGGGATCGTCAGATGGGGGAGCGAATGGCGTTGAACGCCCCCATTCAGGGATCTGCGGCGGATGTGATCAAGAAGGCAATGATCGACCTGGAATCGGGATTGCGCGAGTCTGGGTCTGGCGCCGATATGCTCCTCCAGATCCACGACGAACTTGTTTTGGAGGTACCGGACTCAGAACTTGACTCTGTCATGTCCCTCACATTGACAACGATGGTGAATGTGGTGGAACTCCTCGTTCCCCTCAAAGTCTCGCACGGAGTCGGGCGGACGCTCGCCGACGCTGGGCATTGAACCTGCGCCTCAGCCAATTTCTAGCGTATTCCTCTTGGCGATTGGACGCACGCCGTCCTATGCTTTGGTAGCCTTCGCGGGTCGCGTCATCGCGCTCGGAGGTAAACAAACCTTTCAAGGAGATCCACCCTTACATGCCCAACGACAACGACCGAGACCTTGCCGCCGTCGGCGAGGACCAACGAGTAGCTGCTCCTGAGGCAGATGCTGTTCCCGATGCGACGATCCAAGAGGTTCAAGCGAGTGATTCGATAGAGATTCCACCAGCGACTGTTGTCGATGTCTCTGCCGATAACGAGGATGCCGAAGCCACGCCTGAAGCGGAAGCTGTCAGTGATTCCGTGGCTGTTGGAGAAGCCGAGGTTGTGGAACAAGACGTTGAAGAAGTTGCGGTCGTCGAAGTGGAATCCGAAGATGCCTCGGCTGATGTTTCGGCAAAAGACTCGGTACCAGATGAGGCTGAGACGGAGCCGAAGGCTCGCCCTCGGCCCCGTGGGGATCGGCCAGCGATCAGCGCGCCAAAGACGATTACGGATGTTCCAGACGATTTGTCAGCAGACGCCTTTGCCGCTGCAGTCGAGCAGACTGTTTTCGAATTCAAGGAGGGCGACATCGTTGCTGGGACGGTCGTCAGGATTGACCCAGACGAAGTACTCGTGGATATCGGATACAAGTCTGAGGGTGTCATCCCGCTGCACGAACTGTCTGTTCGCAACAATGCCGACCCCTCGGCTGTCGTAACAGTCGGCGAAGAGATTGAAACGCTCGTCCTCCAGAAGGAAGATGACCAGGGGCGACTCGTCCTCTCGAAGAAGAGAGCGCAGTACGAACGCGCATGGGGTCGTATCGAGGGTGTCATGAACGACGGAGGAACGGTCACGGGGCACGTCATCGAGGTCGTCAAAGGTGGCCTGATTGTCGACATCGGTCTTCGAGGCTTCCTCCCCGCTTCACTCGTTGATCTGAGGCGAGTCAGGGATTTGCAGCCGTTCGTCGGAGAACCGATTGAAGCAAAAGTCATTGAACTTGATCGCAACCGAAACAACGTTGTTCTTTCTCGTCGCGCGTACCTCGAAGAAGAGCAGGCAGAGCAGCGTCAGGCGTTCTTGACTGATCTCAAGGAAGGCGACGTTCGTTCAGGTGTCGTTTCTAGCGTTATCAACTTTGGTGCATTTGTTGACTTGGGAGGGATGGACGGTCTTGTCCATGTTTCGGAGCTCTCGTGGCGTCATGTGAACCATCCCGGAGAGATCGTCACGGTCGGTGACCAAGTGAAGGTGAAGGTGCTAGAGGTCGACTACGACCGCGAACGTATCTCGCTGTCAATCCGTCAAACAGCCGAGGATCCTTGGGAAATGTTCGCTCGCGGCACGAGTGTTGGATCGGTTGTGCCCGGAAAGGTCACCAAGACCGTCCCCTTCGGAGCCTTTGTTTCTGTCGGGGAGGGCGTCGAGGGTCTCGTCCACGTGTCTGAGATTGCGTCCCACCACGTTGAGAGTCCCGAGCTTGAGCTTTCTCTTGGGCAGGAAGTAACCGTTAAGGTCACTGAGATCGATGCCGACAGACGACGGGTGAGCCTGTCCATCAAGCAGGCTGGGAACACGAAACCCTCAACGTGGACCGAGCAGCAACCAAGCCAACCGCGC
>JAQCAA010000095.1 GCA_027728645.1 Actinomycetota bacterium
TTCCCTGTGCGTAGTTTGAGATCTGCCACCGGTGCGGCGAGTGTCACAACTCGTTCTTCGTCGCCTCGCCCCACGACCACCAATCGATCATCTCCGAGGATCTCTTTGATTGTCGCGACCTCTCCTGTTGTCTCAAAGGTCCGAACGTCAACGATGTTGAATGCTTCGTTGAGGATGACTTCTTGGCCAGGCTCTAGCTCCTTGAACTCAACGGTGGGTTCCACAGCGACACGGAGTTTTCTCCCGGAGGAAGTGATATCGACCGTTCCATCGGCGTTGATCTGAAGAACGGTGCCGAAGGGATTCGGAGGCGCAGTGAGTTTTTCCACCTCATCGCGCAAGAGTGCCAACTGCTCCCTTGTTTCTGCGAGCACAATGCCCAGTCTCTCGTTCTGTCCCTGAGCCTGCATGAGTTGATTGCGAGCGTCGAGCAGGCGGTCCTCAAGCAAACGGACCCGACGAGGCGCGTCTTGGAGTCTGCCACGAAGGACGGCGATCTCGGCCTCGAGGGCGCGCAGAGCCTGTGCGTGCTCCGAATGTTCTCTGTCAGACATCTGCGACCTCCTCGGCGGTCGAGCTATCGCGGGATTGTAGGGCGTGAGCGCCATAGAAGCAGCGTTCGATGATTGCGAGGCCGTGACCGGTCACAGAGGACTGCTATCAGGGAACAGGTATCGGAGAACAGATATCGGATTACCGACCAGCAGGGACGAGGATCCGAATCCCGATGACTGGACGATGATCCGAATCCCGATAACCGAGGAACCGAGGAGCAGGGTTTACGGGTTGCGGACTTCTGATTGAGGAAAAGCAGGGACAAGGAGCCGAATCCCGATAACTGGACGATGATCCGAATCCCGATAACCGAGGAACCGAGGAGCAGGGGTTACGGGTGGCAAAAAGGCAGGGACGAGGATCCGAATCCCGATAACCGAGGAACCGAGAAGCAGGGGTTACGGGTGGCAAAAAGGCAGGGACAAGGATCCGAATCCCGATAACCGAAGAGCAGGGTTAGGAGTTACGGGTTGCGGACGAGCAGGGACGGTGATCCGAATCCCGATAACCGAAGAACCGAGGAACCGAGGAGCAGGGGTTACGGGTGGCAAAAAGGCAGGGACAAGGATCCGAATCCCGATAACCGAGGAACAGGGGTTACGGGTTGCGGACTTGTGATTGAGGACGAGCAGGGACGGTGATCCAAATCCCGATGACTGAGGAATCGATCAGACGGAAGAGGACGGACTCGGGATTACGGATTGGGGCGACGGTTGATAGGTCGCTAGATGGGTGTGGTGCTTGGGCTGGCTCTGGCGGGTTGTTTGGATCTGGTGCGGGTTGGTGAGGTGTGTTTTCTTGGGCGGTCGCGGTTGCTTCTGAATGTGGGTCTGAGCCGGGTTCTGCCGGTGTCGGGGTGGTTGAACAGTTCGAAGCCTCGTTCGTGGATCACGATGTGGTGGTGGAACCAGCACAAGGCAATCAGGTTTTCAGGGTCGGTCGTGCCGCCGTGTGCCCAAGGGGTTTTGTGGTGGATCTCGATTCGGTATCGAGAGTCACACCCGTCAATGGCACAGTATCCGTCGGTTGTGGCCAGGATTGCCCTGCGCAAGACCGGCGGGATCGTCCGTGACGTTCTGCCGTAGCGCATCGGAACACCATCTTTGGTGTTGACGGTGACCTCGGTGATCGAGTTGCACAGGATTGCTTCAAGAGCCACAGCTCCGACTCTTGGGCCGGCTTCGAGACGGACACCTGCACGACCATCAGAGGGTGCGGCTTGGTCAGCGTTGACGAACACAGTCACCGTTGCTTGGGGTGTTTCGCCACCAGAGGCCAGTTCGTACAAGGCTGTGGCCCGTCTCCATCCTGTTGCTGGACGGTGGCCATCTGGGAGGTTCGGCAACCGGTCCGACAACTCGCTGAGCGCATTATCAATCACCGCACCTGCAACACCGTCAAGACCGCCAGTCAGTGTCCACCACGACTCGTCAAGAGACGGCTGCATCACCAAATACCTGCCCCGTAGACGACCAGCCTCATCACCGTCGGTGACCTCAGTGCGGTTTACACCGTGCCGTCTGACCCCTGAAATGTCGAGATGGTCAAGCATCCCAACATCCCCAACAATCCGAGAAACAGCCTCGACCCTGTCAAACGACACACCATCAACCAGAGCGGAACGCAGATCAGGCCTCTCAACAGTACGACGCATCGTCAACACGAGACGCCTCGCTGTATCGGAACCAAGATCGAGCCTGCCAGCAACCCACTCGGACATCGTCGCACACCCGTCACCCATGAACACCTGACGGCGATCCAACTCCTCCAAAGCATCAAGCTCCAAAGCCCTCGCCCTCGACACCTGAGACCCAATCGAAACAAGAACCTGCTCGATCTCGTCGCTGGAAAGACTGCTCCAATTCATACACACAACGTATCAACCACCCATGACAGAAACGGGTTGCCGGAAGCTGAACGTGTTCGCGCCGTAACCCAAATACGGGAATTTGGATGCGAGGCATGGTCTCGCAACGAACTCATCCAGCGATACTCGAGAGAGATTGGTCGGAGGCGGCGATATGCCCTATTTCTATGGCCGCGTTTTGCCCCGGAGCATGGCCGGTCAGAGTCTCCTGCGGCCGATCGTGATGAACCCTGTATGGCCGACCATGCGGTGCTCTGGACGAACGGAACGACCTGTAACCGCCCAACTGCGCATCAGGATCTCGAAAGTGTCCATTTCGATGAATGCATTCGATCTGTCCATTGATTCCCTCAGTTGCTGGACCTGAGGGACAGTCGGGAGGTAGGAAGCGAGCACTCCCCCGCCAGTGAGATGTTCTCCAGCGATTGGTGCGACCAGCCACGGTTCGGGAAGGTCAAGAACGATGCGATCCGGTTCAATCTCGGCTACGAACTCCTCGACGTCGCCGATCCTGAACTCGATGTTGCCCGGTGTCGATCCTCGGAATCCAGCGATGAGTTTTCGGGCGTGCGCCTGGTGGTCGTCTCGTCGTTCAACGGTGATAACCGATCCGGATGTGCCGACAGCTCGCGAGAGGCCAAGCGTGAGAGCCCCGGAGCCCGTGCCAGCCTCCAACACCGTGTCACCAGGTGATATATCGGCCCACGTGATCAGTGCTCCTGCATCCTTCGGATACATCACTGCAGCCCCCCGCTTCATTTTCAAGACGTAGTCGGCAAGCCGCGGCCGCATCACAACAGCGTCCACGCCCTTGGAGGACGTCACCTTGGATCCCTCGTCTTGGCCGACGATTGCTGTGTGCGGGATCATTCCGCGGTCTGAGTGGAACTGCTTTGCAGAGTCAAGAGCCAAGAGGTACTGCTTGCCCTTGTCGTCGTAGAGAAGGCAAGACTCTCCTTCTACGAACGGATGGGGTTTCACCTGCGGGGCTGAAGGATCATGTCGACGGCGCTATGAGGGCCGCCACGAGGGTGAGCGTCATGGTTGCAACGACGACCCAAATGATGACTTTGACCCACCTTTTGCTGCCGATCATGCCTCAGCTCCGAATCGTCGTGTCAGAGATTGAATGCCCGCGCTGGACTACGTTGATTCGCACTGGCCTGCCGGAAGTCATTCGTTGCGTATACAGGTGCTGCGGCTTGTCTGTCCGCTTGAGATACCAGCCCAACCAAATGAACAATAGTCCAAAGCCTGTTTGCGCTCTGCTGGATGACGTGCGTGTAGCAACCAGTCCCATTCTCTGCAATGGGTGGGTCATCCTGCGTGATCCGCTGCGGCGCATGACCTTGAAGATTGGAGTCGTCACTGCCGGTAGACCTCGATCCGGATCTTGGATTGTTTCGTTCTCCACATAATCAGAGCAGCGATCCCAATCACGACCCCTGCAATCACCACAATCGCGAGGGCGTTGGATCTTGCCTCGTCTTCAACGTCAGTGACGACGCCTTCAATCTCGCGCAACTTTGCCTCAAGATCAGACCTATCGATACTTGTCATATCGCATCCTTACTTGGTCGCGAGGCCGCGCCCCCAGATCGATTGCCGTCATGAACGCCTCTGGCTGGCACAAGCTTTATGAGCAGGCCGCAGAGACCTACGAGGAGAATGGCGTAGCAGACATAGGCGAGGGCTTCCCAGTACTCGCCACTCGGAAGAACTCCGACCAGGGAACGAAGGCCGGCAACCGACAGCAGGATGAGCGACATCGCCCACAGGGTTGTGGCAGCGAAAGACATTCCGGCGAAGTATCCGAGCTTCTTTGCCGGTTCCACGGTCTCTTGGACGAGGTACGCCTTCGAGAGGTCAATGAATTCCCGCATAAGGCGGGGTATGTCTTGCAGTTCTGCCATCTTGTTCCGTTTCCTTGCCGAAAGCGTACCGCACCCAGAGCGGTTGCGGTCATGGGTTTGTTGCTCGACCTGCGACTACGATGACGGCCCGTGCCAACAACCGAATCTTCAGGTAGCGAAAGCGCATCGACGATACGCGCCCGCGCCAACATCGTTCCACTCGTCGCAGGTCAGAGTGTTTCGTTGCTTGGTGACTACATCGCGTTCTTTACGCTGCCGTATTTCATGCTCTCCCTTCGGGGCAGGGCTGTCGACCTCGGATTGACTGCCTTCGCTGAGACGCTGCCGATGCTTCTCTTCGGCTTGGCTGCTGGGGTATTCCTTGATCGCATGCGCCGCCTCGGCCGAGCACTCATTATCGCCGACCTCGTTAGGTCTGGCGCCTTTGCGTTCCTCGCATTTGTGGCATCGCCGTGGGGTCCAGAATTAACGGTGTCGTCGGAGTGCGCATCAACTCCCGAGGAGGTCGGCGAAGAATCTGATGTCCGTCGGCTCGTCATGTGCCCATCTCCGTAAGTACCAGCCTGCTATCGACCGTTGGCGATACTCTTGAAGCAATTACGCAGCGTGTCCATCAGATCGCCGGGGTCTGTTGGGATTGTCTGTCTCAGTTTCCCGTTCACTCGGCACAAGCATCGCCCTGCCTGCCGCGACAATCTTCTCTGCCTCCATTCGGGCGTCAGACTTGATTTTGTCGGCAATTGCGGCGGCCGCTACCTCGATCGCCTTGGCTTCTTCGAGCGCTCGCTCGACGTGTGAAGTGCCGAGGTCATCGGTTCCCAACATCGAATTCTGACAAAAAGCTTCTGCTTCGCGTCGCGCACTCTCAAGTATCGCCTCAGCCTTGACATACGCCTCGTCGAGAAGCCTCCCCTTGGCGCTTGCGGCGGAAAGGAATACATCGGTTACTTCACCGGCGGTAGGGCCTTGGAGGATCGTCAGCTCTCGTTCAAGGGTTCCGACGCGGACAGATTCTGATCTCAGGTTCGCCAGCAGAAGGGCAACCTCATCCGCAACGTTTTCGAGGAATACGTCGACTGCTGCCCTGTCATAGCCTCTGCGACTTTCAGCCAGATTGACGGAGCGAATCCTCTGTTCGAGACTTTGCATGCGCGACCCTTTCGTGTGGTCGCCTTCCAATGCCCCGCTTCGTCCAATGGTACCACCACTCTGAGTGTTCGTAAACCCTCGCGACGTAGTCGGTCGCTTGTGCCGTTGAAGCCACTGTTACGCGTCTGAGGTCGGGGTCGCCCGGCGGTCGGAGTTAGCGCGGTCGCTGTTTCCAACACCGAAGCCGCACCAGGCGCTACCTTCTTGTCTCGAACAGGAAGACCACCGGACTCCGACCTGAGGACCACCCATGAAACACGTGACCTACGAGGATGTGACAGACGCCCACAGGCGCATCTCGCAGTACATTCATCGGACTCCAGTCGTGACTTCGTCCTACGTCGATGGTCTCTTCGGTGGACAAGCATTTTTCAAGTGCGAGAACTTTCAGAAGGTCGGAGCATTCAAGGTGCGCGGTGCGACGAATGCGGTGCTTTCCCTCAGCGACGCTGAGGCTTCGCTGGGCGTCGTCACTCACTCGTCGGGGAACCATGGGCAGGCTGTGGCGTATGCGTGCAATATCCGTGGAATCCCAGCGACGGTTGTTATGCCGGAGCAGGCGACGGCAGTCAAGATTGCTGCCGTACGTGGTTACGGCGCCGAAGTGGTTCTCGTGCCACGGTCGGAAAGGGAAAATGCGGTCGCTGAGCTTCAATCCAGCCTGGGGTTGACGTTGATACATCCATTTGACAACCCAAGAGTCATAGCCGGTCAGGGAACCGCTGCCCTTGAACTTGTGGAGGATGTCGAAGACATTGACATACTTCTTGCTCCGATCGGAGGAGGTGGCCTGCTTGCCGGGACCACCGCCGTAGCCGCTGGCCACCAAATCAGCGCGGTCGGGACAGAACCCGAACTCGTCGACGACGCCTTCCGATCCCTGAGAGACGGCGTTCGCTACGGGGACACGGGTGAACTCAGCGTCGGGGACGGATTGTTGACCGGCATCGGCGTTCTTCCTTATGAAATGCTGAGAAAGGCCGGAACGGAGATCCTCCTCGTGAGTGAGGAGGACATCCTCGCCGCAATGCGTATGTTCGCAACTCGTTTGAAACTTGTTGTCGAACCGTCAGGTGCCACTGTTCTTGCTGCACTGGTTCGTCATCGGGCCTACTTCGAGGGTAAACGGGTGGGTGCCATCATTTCAGGCGGCAACGTCGATATGGCTCAGCTGTCGAGTTAGAAACGGACTGGGACCGATCGTTAGATAAGGGCAGATAAAGCGGCCAATGCTTCAGCGAGACGAGACCGTGCGACGCTGAACTGAGAAGAAGCCCGAACCTCACTGTCTCGCGCCTCAATCAGCGAGGCAGGCAAGGGCTCTGGCTGTGCTGCGGCACTTCGGTACGCCGCTCTCGACTCTGCTCTCACATCTACCTCGGAGCGAACTTCAAGCAGTGCTGAAACGGCTTCCCTCGCGGCTTCGGCGGATCTGAGATCAGGAGCCGTTGCCTCGAGGGCGTACAGACTGTCTCGAGCTGCATCAAGCCTCCCAGGTACAGCCTCCCAGGTGGCTGCGTGGGTGCGAGCTTGGTTGAGCGAGTCGGGTGAGGTCTCTACAAGCCCATTCCCGAGCCAGACGGCCAAGTCTTCGCCCATGGAGTCGTATAACCAGCGACCATCGATGTAGCCAGAGCGAGCGTGGGCCTTCCAGTCGGCGGGATCGACAGGCCGGTCAGCCAAATGTTTGTTCCCCTTCCACACGAACGACCCAATCAACACCGCTAGCCCTATGCCGACAATTATCAGGACCCACCAGGGAGCAACCGAGGCATCCGCAGCGCGCTCAGTGTCGGCGGCTGCGACCCCGAAGAGCGGAAGAACTGCGAGAATCGAAA
>JAQCAA010000096.1 GCA_027728645.1 Actinomycetota bacterium
AGACATCGTCACAACTATCGACCGTGAGATCCAGTTTGCTGCCGAGCAGGCTCTCCGCAAGGCCATGCAAACAACTGGTGCTGCCGGCGGTTCGATTGTGGTTCTTGACCCGGCGACGGGTGCGATCCTCGCTATGGCGAGCTTCCCAGGTCTCGATCTAAACGACCGGTCAGCCGTTACGCCTTCCGTGCTGAGGAACCGTGCTGTCTCCGACATGTACGAACCAGGCTCGACTCTGAAGGTATTGACGATTGCTGCGGCACTCGAAGAAGGGATCGTGCGATCCGACACACTGATTGATACGCCTCGCTCTATCGAAATCGGCAATTTCACGTATCACGACATCGGGCGTCACCCTGAGCAGATGGCCGTGTCCGATGTCGTCGCCTACTCTTCCAACATTGGAACAATCAATATTCAGCAGTTACTCGGCCGTGACCTCCACTACCAATATCTCACTGAATTCGGACTCGGTCTCCAGGCAGGGCTGGACGTCGAGGGGGAGCGCCAGGGGTCGGTGCCGGCACCCCCACAGTGGACAGCGACAACTGGCTCATCGGTTTCGATCGGATACGCCGTGCACACGACATTGCTGCAGATGGCTGCTGTGTACGCAACCGTCGCCAACAATGGCGTGTGGACCGAGCCGTACCTCGTGCGGGAGATTATTCAGCCAGACGGTACGCGAATAATCACCTCTCCACGTAGTCGACGGGTGCTCTCACCTGAGACCGCAGTGAGCGTCCGCTCGATGCTTGGACTCGTAATCGAAAAGGGAACCGGCACACGTGCGGCCTTGTCTGACTACACCGCTGGAGGCAAGACCGGCACCACGAACAAGTTTGATGTCGAGCGCGCTGTGTATTCCGATGACACATTTGCATCCTTCATCGGTATGGCGCCGCTCAACGATCCCCGCGTGGTTGTTGCGGTCGTCCTTGACACGCCAAGAGGCAAACTCCCAGACGGAACGAGCCTGAGCCTCGGAGGAGCTTCTGCTGCCCCTGTCTTTTCCGAGGTCGCCCAAAACGCTCTGCACCAGCTTGGCGTAGCGCCAGATCAAGACTGACATGGGCCACATGGAAGTTTCGCTTGCTTCGCTCGCTGCAGACGTTCCGGGAGTTGCGTCGGTTGACGATGCTCGCGTTGCTGTTGTGGATGTAACACACGACTCGAGAATGGCCGGTCCCGGCGTGTTGTTCGTGGCCATCGACGGGGCAACCGTTGACGGTCACCGGTTCGTTCACGACGCCGTTGCAGCCGGTAGCCCAGCTGTGATGGTGAATCGCAGGCTCGATGTGTCGGTACCCCAGATCGTTGTCGAGGACTCGAGACGTGCGATGGCACACATTGCGAGAGCGGTCCACGGATCGCCGGATACCGGCCTCACCATGGTTGGGATTACTGGGACGAACGGCAAGACGACCATCAGTTCGATGTGCGAGGCGGTGTTTGCATCCGTTGGTCGCCCGAGCGGTGTGATTGGGACGCTCGGCGCCAGGATTGGAAGTGATCCCTATCCGCTCAAACGCACGACGCCAGAGAGTTCTGATCTCCAGAGACTTCTCGGGGTGATGCGCGATCGAGGCCTAGAGATGGTTTTTATGGAGGTGTCATCCCATGCATTGGATCTCCACCGAGCCGACGCAATCGTGTTCGACCTCGCCGTGTTCACGAACCTCTCTCAAGATCATCTCGACTTTCACGGCGACATGGAGTCGTACTTCCGAGCGAAACGCAAGCTGTTCGATGCACACCGCTCCCTGCACGCGATCGTAAACATCGGCGACCCCTCCGGTGCAAGACTCGCAAGCGAGGTGACGCTGCCCATCACGACGGTTGCTGTCGCGCCAGCTGGGGATGATGCAGATGTGCGTGCTGAGATAGTCAGCCAAACAGACACGAGAAGCACATTTATCGTACGAGCCGAAGGACTGGCGACGACCGTCTCGATGCCCCTCTCTGGGTCGTTCAACGTGGAAAACGCCACAGTGGCATTTGCAGTCTGTCTGCGCCTTGGCCTGAGCCCCGATGCAATCGCTGCTGGACTTGGCGTCCTCAGCCCTATAGCTGGCCGGATGCAGGTTGTCGGGCCAGAGTCCGATATCACCGTTGTTGTCGATTACGCCCATACGCCTGCGGCTGTTGAGATGGTTGTTGCAATGGCTCGCCAGACAGCACGAGGGCGCGTCGTCGCCGTGGTTGGTGCGGCTGGGGACCGAGACAGGGACAAGCGTGCGGGGATGGGCGCAGCGGCCGCCAAGAACGCTGACCTCACAATCGTGACCACTGATAATCCAAGGTCTGAAGATCCCCTTCTGATCGCGACGGAAGTCAAGGCAGGTGCTGACTCGGTCGGAGGTTCGAACGTCACATTGATCGTTGACAGATCTGAGGCGATCGAGGTTGCTATCTCCGGTGCAGTCACCGGCGATACCGTCCTCATTCTCGGCAGAGGTCACGAGGAGCTGCAAGAGGTGATGGGATCGATGATTCCGTTCGATGATTCCATGGTTGCTAGCGATTCGATCGAGCGTCGGCTCGAGGCAACCCGATGACGCGACTGGGATGGACGATCGATGACATAGCCGCGGACATCGGAGGCACGGTTGTTGGGAACGGGACCACCGTGGTCAACAGTGTCTCCACCGACAGTCGCACACTGGTGTCCGAGGCTCTCTTCGTACCTGTTGTTGGTGAACGATTCGATGGGCACGACTTCATCGTGGGCGCCGTTGAGGCAGGAGCTTCGGCTGTCGTTGCGGAACCAGGAAGAACCGAGGTCACGCCCCGCATTGAGGTCCCAGACGCAGCCGAAGCTCTCGTGGACATTGCAGAAAAGCGAAGGGGGGAGTTGTCGATGCCCGTGGTAGCTATCACAGGTTCCACGGGGAAGACGTCGACGAAAGACCTCATAGCCGCAGGGATTCATGGATCCTGGGCCTCGCCGAAGTCATACAACAATGAGGTGGGGGTTCCGCTCACCGTGCTCGCAACACCGAGCGACGCCGCCGCCTTGATTCTCGAAGTTGGCTCTCGCAGGAAAGGTCACATCCGTTGGCTCGGGCGTTGTATCCAACCCGACGTCGCAGTGATCACGAATCTCGGGATGGTGCACCTCGAGACGTTCGGTTCGGAGGAAGGGCTTGCCGACGCAAAGTACGAAATTATTGAACTGCTAGGTGACAGCGGTATGGCTGTCTTACCAAACGACGAACCGCGCCTAGAGCGCAACCCGGACATTGCAGCCATCCATTTCGGAACGCACGGCGACGCCGACGTGCTTGCATCAACGGTCTCGGTCGATTCCTATGGGTTCCCAATAATCCAGGTAACTGAGGGTTCTCAAAGCAACCGAGTTGCTCTCTCCATGGCAGGGGATCATCAGGCGGCGAACGTCGCAGCCGCGGTCGCCACGGCTACTGCCCTCGGGCTTGACCGTAGGTCATTCATCAAAAACCTGGCTGGAGCAACTGGATCTGCGTGGCGGATGGAAGTGCGTCCAGGTGAGGTCACGGTTGTCAACGACGCCTACAACGCCAATCCACAGTCAGTCGCATCTGCGCTGAGGACCGTGGCTGCCATGCCAGGTCGCTCTATCGCCGTCCTTGGTCCGATGGCTGAGCTCGGTCCAGTCTGCGAGTCTGAACATCGGCGTATGGGCGAGCTTGCCGCAGAGCTGGGATTCGGCGACATCATTGTCGTGGGTCCGGACCATGGATACGCGCTCGGCGCTTCCCTGCTGGTTCGGAATGCCATGACTTTCGAGTCCGCCAGAGATACGCTTCGCGACGCTCTGAAACCCGGAGACGTTGTTCTCGTGAAAGGGTCGCGATCAGCCGGGCTTGAGCGACTTGCCATCCAACTCATCAAGGACTTTCCCACGTGATTTCTCTGTTGATGTCCTCGACGTTAGCGTTCATCGTTGTGATCCTTGTGACTCCGCTCACCATCAAAGCTCTTCGCAAGAACGACATCGGGCAATTTATACAGTCCGAGCTCGAAGGCCACATGCACAAGCAGGGTGTGCCGACTATGGGCGGTCTCGTGATCGTGTTTGGAATCGCTCTCGGTTACGGAGCCTCACATCTAAAGATATTCAGTTTCCACGACGGTTTCGGTTTTGAGGCTCAGGCGATGGACGACAAAGCGGTGCTCGCGATCTTCGCCATCGTCGGTATGGGAATCATCGGGTTCTTCGACGATTACACGAAATTTGCTCGAAAACGCAACGAGGGGCTGTCGAAGCGGTGGAAGTTCCTTGGGCAGCTGATTGTCGCTGCCGGTTTTGCATGGGGCGCAAACCACGCTGGCGTCAGCACTGAGTTGTCGTTTGTCAGACCCCTCGGAATCGACCTCGGCCCAGTATTGTTTTTCGTACTCGTTCTGTTCATGCTCACCGCAACGGCAAACGGTGTGAACCTCACTGATGGACTTGACGGGTTGGTTGCTGGGTCCAGTGCTCTCGTGTTTGGTGCGTACGTGCTGATCATGTTCTGGCAGTCCCGTAACGGGGCCTTCTATGGGATCGACGGCGCCCTCGACCTTGCGGTGCTCGCCGCCGCAGCCCTCGGAGGGGTACTCGCGTTCCTATGGTGGAATGCGGCCCCGGCTCAGATAATCATGGGTGATACCGGGTCCCATGCCATCGGTGGCGGTATCGCCGCGTTCGCGCTGCTAACGAACACGCAACTCCTCCTCATCGTCCTGGGTGGGCTGTATGTCATCGAAACCATGTCGGTCATCATGCAGGTAATTTCGTTCCGGGGGTTTGGGCGTCGAATCTTTCGCATGACACCCATCCACCATCACTTCGAGCTCAAAGGGTGGCCAGAGACAACCGTGATCATCCGGTTCTGGATCTTGTCGGCAATCATGGTTGCAATCGGTGTCGGCATTTTCTACGCAGACTGGGTGGCCGGTCCTGGCTCGATATCATGACCACTCTTGTGCTTGGGGCAGGAGTCAGTGGCGTCGCAGCTGCGCGTCTTGGCTTGAGACTCGGCCAGGAAATTACGATCTTCGATGAGCGGCTCGATGCGAGCGTTCCTTCCGACCTCGAGCTCGTTTCGGTCGCACGAGGAAGGTGGTCAGATGACCAGCTCGATCGGGTCGACCTTGTTGTAACAAGTCCGGGTTTCGCTCCATCGTCTCGACCCCTCCGTGACGCAGCGGTCAGGGGCATTCCGATAGTGACGGAAGCAGGATTCGCTCTCGACCACCTCTCGATTCCATTCATTGCTGTGACAGGAACGAATGGGAAGACCACAGTCGCCGAGGTGGCCTCACGGATGCTCGTTGCGTCTGGGGTCGACGCGATAGCCGCTGGCAACATCGGGACACCTGTTTCGGATATCGTTGGGACGACCCGCGACATTCTTGTTCTGGAACTCTCTTCATTCCAATTGCACTGGATGCGGCCGGCCCCGATTGCCGCAGCTTTGCTGAATATCGCCCCAGATCACCTGGATTGGCACGGATCCTTTGAGGCATACACCGAGGCAAAGGTGTCCATTTTCGCTGGAATGGGCCCAGGCGGCGTGCTCGCTTATAACGCAGACGATGAAGTCGTCGTCTCCTGCGTTGAGCAGGCGCTCCCGAGAACGGTCGCCTGCTCTGGAACAAGAATTCCTGCAGGAGGGAACGGTGCGGGGCCCGATGGGCTCGAAATCGACGGTGTTGTCTACGAGACAGACGTGACCGATAGAACGTACCGTTTCAACCTGGTTGTTGCGGCCACGATTGCCAGGGTCGCTGGGGCAACATCAGATGGGATTCGAGAGACAGTCGAGCACTTCACACCTGGCCCGCATCGCAGACAACTTGTCGCAACGATTCGAGGTGTTCAGTGGATCAACGATTCGAAGGCAACGAACCCGCATGCCGCCGTTGCGGCAGCCGAAGCGTTTGAGTCGGTTCGACTCCTTGCCGGTGGCAGGAATAAGGATCTTGACCTTTCGCAGATCGGGAGCATCAGATCCGTCAAGGCGCTGTATGCGTTCGGTGAAGCCGGGCCAAAGATCGCATCAGCGGCTTCGGGTCAGGTATCGATTCACACAACAATGCGTGAGGCGATAGACGCTGCAGCGCATGACGCCGAGTCCGGTGATGTCGTGCTGCTTTCTCCCGGATGCACAAGCTTTGACGAGTTCACCTCCTACGCTGAGCGTGGCAGGATCTTCACCGAGATCGTTACGACGATGGACGGGAGTGATGTGCGATGACAGAGCTCGCGGAGCGAAGCGTTCAGGCGCTTCACCCACGCACGAGGGCCGCAGTTCGGTCGGCTGGCGGGCGCAGGGCCGTGTTTCTTGGCGTAATCGTCGCGATGCTTCTGACGATCGGCCTCGGTGCGATGTTGAGTGCGTCATCTGTGGTGTCCATTCGGGCGAACGACGGTCAGTTCGATATGTTCACGAAGCAAGTCCTGTGGGTGGGCCTAGGACTGTCCGCGTTGGTTATTACCTCCCTTGTGCCGTACCGAATTTGGCAGAAATACGCCCTTCCGATTTTCATCGCCACAATGGCCGGGTTGGTCGTCACACTGATGGTCGGGTCGACGCGGGGTGGAGCGACGCGTTGGATTGTTGTTGGTCCTGTCACCCTTCAAGTTGCGGAGTTTGCAAAGTTTGCAACGCTCGCACTCCTTGCAGCAATCTTGACGAAGAAGGGCGCGCTGCTCACGCAACTGTGGCATGTTGTGTTTCCGGTCGGAACAATCCTTGGGATTGCAGCAGTACTTCTCCTGCTCCAACCCGACTTCGGCAACGTGTTGCTCATTGTTGCGCCAGCGTTTGTCATGCTGTTTGCGTCAACGGTCCCTCTTCGATTCGTGTTTGGCCTCGGGTCTCTCGGATTTCTCGCCATGGTTGTTGCAGCTACATCCGCTCAGTACCGCCTCGAGCGACTCCTCGGTTTTCGCAATCCTTTTGAAGACGCAAGCAATACTGGGCTGCAGGCGGTCCAGTCCATGGTCGCGCTTGGGACTGGAGGGTTCTTTGGGGTGGGGCTCGGTCAGTCGAGAGCACGCTGGTCCTGGTTGCCGAACGCACACACTGATTTCATTTTCGCAATTATCGGCGAAGAAACCGGATTTGCCGGAGCGTCCATCGTCATCACACTGTTTGCGTTGCTTGCGATTGTTGGCGTGTCGATTGCCTATCG
>JAQCAA010000097.1 GCA_027728645.1 Actinomycetota bacterium
TGGGTCGGGCCGGGGCGGAGAACCACTCGCTGCTCCTCAGGTTGTCCTGTGCCATTCGAGCCTCTCTATGGACCAACAAGCTACTCAGATTCCCTTCTAAAGATCAAATCACTTGGTCTTTAGCTCAGATCATCAAGTCTCCGCCATTGATGTCCATGCTCGCGCCGGTGATGTATGCCGCTCGATCGGTTGCGAGGAAAGCGATGAGGTCTGCGACTTCGTCTGGCCGACCCAACCGTGGGATTGGGAACGAGGAGGCATAGGCGTCGGACTCCGAGGTGGTGATGGTCTGGCGAGTCATGTCGGTGTCTATCAGACCAGGGCATACGGCGTTCACGGTGATGCCGTCTTGGGCCACCTCCGACGCCATGTGGCGGGTCAGTCCGAGCACCCCCGCTTTGGAGGCTGTGTAGTGGGCACCTCCCATGGTGCTGACGTTCTTGCCGGCCGTGGAGGAGAGGTTGACGATCCGTCCCCACCCTCGTGCTCGCATGCCAGGGATGACTGCCTGTGAACAGAGGAACGTGCCCTTGAGGTTGACTCCGACGACAAAGTCCCATTCCGCCTCACCGATGTCCGCAATCTTCGTGGGTCGAAGCACTCCGGCGTTGTTGATCAGAATGTCGATTGGGCCTAATTGCTGTTCGACGGACGTGATCATGGACTCGACCTCTGCCTTGTTCGTGATGTCGGCAGCAACGGCAAAGGATCGTTTGTCCAGACTGTCGCGGAGTGGCATCACCGAGTCAACGGTCAGGTCGTTCAGAGCAATCTCAACCCCGAGTTTCGACAGGGCTCGAGCGATAGCTGCACCCATCCCGCCCGCTGCTCCGCTGACCAAGGCCACTTTGCCTTCGAGTTCCTGTTCCATCGCGCACACCTCGTGTCTTTCGGAGTATCGGGTCGTCCCTGCTTGTACTGACGTCCGAATCTCAACTGTCTAACAATGTTAACAATATGCCATTGCGCCGACGATGACCCAACTGAACGCACAGAATGCGTGGTGTCAGATCTGACTACGGTCGATTCGCTTTGCGTCGATGCCTATTGTCCAACAGAGTTGGTTATAGGATAGAGTCCGACGATGGATCGGACCATCGAGCCTCTCGTCCCGGAGGGTGTTTTTGAACCCGACGGTCATTATTTTGACACCCCGACCTACGGTCTTGCACCTTTGGCGACCTACGAGTCGGTGGTGGGAGCTGCGCAACGATGGCGGGCCGGCCGGGCCACGATGGGCGAGTACGACGAGGCGGTAGACCGAAGCAGACAGTTGTTTGCCAGAATCGTCGGCGTTGAGGCTTCGAGCGTCGCGATCGGGGCGAACGTCTCCAGCTTGGTCGGTCCTGTAGCGGCCGGTCTGACTCCGGGCTCGACAATTCTCGCTCCGCTTGGTGAATTCACCTCACTGTTGTTCCCTCTCCTCGTCAACCGGGGTCTGACCGTGAGGACAGTCCCGCTGGCCGAGATCGCCGGCTCCATCGATGAATCCATCGACGTGGTCGCATTCAGCCTGGTCCAATCATCGAACGGGGAGGTGGCGGACAGCACGTCGATTGTCGAGGCAGCGCGGCGTCATCAGGTGCGAACGCTCGTCGACGCGACACATGCGGCCGGGTGGCTCCCGTTCGAAGCACGGGATTTCGATTTCGTCTTCGTGGCCGCGTATAAGTGGCTGATGTGTCCGCGAGGTGTCGCGTTCATGATCATGCACTCCGACCTTGAGCCACCGACAACGAACGCCGGGTGGTACTCCGGTGAGGATCCTTGGGCGAGCATCTACGGCGAGCCACTTCGCTTGGCGGCTTCGGCGAGGCGTTTTGATACCTCACCTGCTTGGATTCCATGGGTCGGCGCTGTCCCGTCTCTCGAATTGATCGATTCGTTGGGCGTCGACAGAATCCACGCGCATGACGTCGCGCTCGCGAATGCGGTCCGCGCTGGTGTTGGCCTAGATGACTCCACGTCGGCAATGGTGACCCTCTCGATGCCGAGACCCGACAGGCTCACGGAGGCAGGTATCAAGGCGTCCGTTCGCGTGGCCTCGGTGCGGCTCGGCTTTCATGTCCATAATTCGTCGAGCGATGTTGACGCACTATTGGAAGTACTCACGGAGGGTGGCGGCCCGTGATGTGAGCGAGACGCTGTGCCCAGGCTCAGAGGCTTGGGGTCAACGTCCAATCGTCGCCCTGCGCGGTGAGTCCGCCCGAAAGGTATCTGTGTAGACAGACACCAGGACCAGCGTCACAGGTCCCGTCGTTTGATATCGCCTGACATGACGCCGAGCTCGGCAAGGTGGCTCGTAACGTGCCGTTCGGGTGAGCCGAATCGCTCGGACCGTTCGATGATTTCTTTTCCCCTGGTGTCGAGCCGGTTCTGGAGTTGGATGTGGTGTTCCCACGAGTGGACGACATATGTTTCGATTACTCGGGTCGGCTCGTCCACGTCACGGTATGCATTCCAGCGGTAGGCGCCCGTTGCCAGCCTCAGCCGACGGAGTTTGGCAAGTACCGATCCAAACTCGTCCATCTCCTTGGGAGACTCGATTGTCCACGTGCTCACCACCATCAGTGGTCCTTCGAGAGACTGCGGTCGCCGCTCAGGCACCTGAGGTTGTTCGGTCATCACGGGAGGAACGATGTCTTCGGCGACGGGCAACTTCATGCGAACGGCCACAACGCCTACCAACACCACAGCCGCTGAGAAAACGAGCAGTGCTCCGTCGGCACCGATTATGTCGCCGAGAGCACCTGCAGCGAGCGCCCCAATGGGGAGGATCCCGAATACCGCCAACACAAAGGCGGCCATTGTGCGCCCGCGAACCCAATCGGGCGTCAGCATCTGAAACACGGTGTTCATTGTGGCGAGGATCCAGGCCCACAGCACTCCGGCGATAGCCACACCGATTAGCACGACCACAAGATTCGTGAATCCTCCCACCGCCAGCCCGGCCAAGCCGAAGCCTGCTATCGATAACGGGATCATTCTTGGACCGAGCCACCGGCTACCGCGATGTTGGGTGAGACCACCGACCATCGCCCCAGCTCCGAACATTCCGAGCAAGATGCCATACAAACTGGCGCCTCCTCCCAAAGATTCGCTGGTGAGGTTGGGGAGCATTGCCCGGAGCGCTGCCGAAGTGAACCCGAATGACGAGCCCAGGAGAAGTAGAGCGCGGTATCCCTCGGAGAACCGCAGGTAGCGGATGCCCCCGGCGATGGCGGTCGGGACCGAATCCACATCGGAATCGGAGTTCAACGGTTGCGCGATATATGACGTGACAAGCATCACCCCATACCCACAGGCTGCGACGACAAATGCCCATGAAGGTCCAGCCGTTGCGACAAGGAGGCCGCCAACGGCGGGGCCGAGAGCGAGGGCGGCACCACCGCTCGCGGAGTTCAGAGCAATGGCGCCCGGTATCAAATGTTGAGGGACGAGAGCGGGCACAATCGCTTGCCAGGTCGGGTTAAAGAATGCCGCCCCGACGCCAAGTACCACGCCAAGGGATACGAGCAATCCTGGGGAACCAAGGCCAGCGATTGTGGCAGATGCCATAGCTCCCGCCGCCAACATCATGGTTGCTGATGAGGCCACAAGTATCAGTTTCCGATCGAAGAGGTCGGCGACGGCCCCAGCTGGCAGTGCGAGCACAAGCAGCGGGACAGTTGGCGCGCCCCACATGGCCGCGACCCAGAGCGGAGAACCGGTCAGCTCAAGCAGGAGCCATGAGGATGTCACCACGAGGATGAGGTGCCCAATGTTGAACGCCATGATCGCGAACCACAGCCTGCGGAAGGATGGAATGCTCAATGACGCGAGTGAGGTTGGGCCGGGGGTCATCCTTGGTAGCGAGAGGTCACAGCCGGCCACCGTTGCGGAGCAGGGCTTCGATTCCCTCCGCCGCCAGGCGGTGCAGGCTCGAAAGCGCTTCGGATGACACTCCGGCAACGTGTGGTGTCACTATCACATCCGGACGCCCGATCAGGAGGTCATTTTCGGGATCTGGGGGTTCGGGATAGCGAACGTCGAGGCCAGCTGAGGCGACGATTCCCGCATCCAAGGCTGCGGCCAAATCCGCTTCGACAATCAGTGCGCCCCTGCCGACATTCACAACGACAAGCCCTGGACGAGCGGCGTCGAAGAATTGACGATCGATGGCTCCCTTGGTTGAGTCGTTGAGTGATGCGGTCACGACGACGGCATCAGACTCGGCAGCAAGATGTGTGAGTGACACGTGCGGAAGGTCTCGATCTGCGGCCTCGGGGCGCCGGTAGGTGGCGATTGTTCTCATGCCAAAAGCACGCGCTCGCTCAGCCACGGCTCGCCCGATGGCGCCAGGCCCGAAGATGCCGAGGGTGCTGCCCGAGAGTCTGGGGATCTCGCGGAGCTGCGGATGTTGTTCAAGGTCCCAGCGGCCGGCTCTTGCCTCGGCAATCATTGGCGAGAGCCGACGCCACGCTGCGAGTAGGAGCGTCATGGCGTGGTCGGCTACATCTGCCGTGCCAGCTTGGATGTTGGTGACTGCGATGCCTGCGCGATTCGCTGCCTCAACATCGACGGCATCCATACCAGCGCTGTAACAGAGGATCCCAACGCATCGGTCGAGCTGTGCGACATGCTCCGCCGTCAGCTGATCGATGCTGCTCACGACGACGACGTCGGCGCTGGCCAGGTTGCGATCGCGGTCGTCACGGTCCCGCGGTATCACGACCTCGATTCCAAGTGGAGCCAAAATCGCCTCTTCTTCCTCATAGGTCCAATTGTGGATCCAGTTGATTGGATCGAAGAAGAGGACGGTCCGAATGGAATCGGCTTGAGGGTGGTCTTGGTTGGTCATGAGGCTCCCATTGTTGTCCCTCATCCTACTATCTAGGTGGCCAATTCTAAAAAGTCTTGACAAACAAGTTATAGCGGACAAGTATGGCGCAACGCCGTCGTTTTGGCGGGGCCCTGAACCAGTGGAGGAAAACAATGAAGAGAGTCACAAAGGCGAGGTGGCTGACGCTTGTCCTTGCACTCACGATGGTAATGGCGGCGTGTTCGTCGACGGATCCAGATACCGAAGGCAGCACAACCACGACCGCATCGGCCGGCGATGAAACTACGACAACCGGGGGGTCGTCCCCTGACACCACGGCCCCAGCACCAGCACCAGAAGGCCGCACGGTTCTGAACGTCGTCACCCCAACCGACTTGGTGGCGATGAACCCGTTCCCGGAAACTGCCGGTAACCGCGCTGTCGTGCACATGGCGATGTACCTTCCCCTCATCATGGTGGACGAGAAGGGCGCCATCTTCTCGAAGGTCCTCGAGTCGTGGGACGTTTCCCCAGATGCAACGACCATCACGCTCAAAGTCAACGATGGTATCGAGTGGAGTGACGGCGTAGCGGTATCGTCGGCTGACGTTGCATTTTCCCTTCCCCTCCATCTCGATTCGCGCATAAGCACCAGAGCCAAACGTCTTGGCGGCGTTGCTGGTGTACAGGCCTACACGGACGGTGACGCGGACTCGATTTCGGGCATTGTGACCCCGGACGCTTCGACGGTTGTCATAACCCTCGCCCTGCCGGACGCCGCATGGTTGCCGAACTGGGCCTCGTTGACCCGGCTCAATTCGATGTGGCCGGCGCACATCCTCGGTGATGTTCCGGCTGAGGACATTCCGACACACCCGTTCTTCGAGACCTTCCCGGTCGTGAACAGCGCCTACAAGTTCGTGCAGTACGTGCCCGACCAGTTCGTGGAACTGGCGGCCAATGAGAACTACTCGTTGGGAACTCCCGGATTCGAATCGGTCTTCTTCAAGATTGTCACTGATAGCGAGGCTCGGCTTGCACAGCTCCAGACCGGTGAGCTCCAGTACACCGATCAGGTGGCTGCCGCCGATATCGAGCGACTGCAAGCCATCGGTGGGATCCAGGTGGATTCCGCGACCGGTCTGAACCCGAACATCATTGGATTCAACGACCAGTCCCCTGCGTTTGCCGACATCAGGGTGAAGCAAGCGTTGGTCTTCGCTGTCGACCGTGAAGGGCTCTGCCAGGCAGTCTTCCTGAGCGCCTGCTCAGTGTCGGACGTAAACGTTCGCCTGGTCGGAGACCAGGTGGCGTGGGCTGTTCCCACGGTGGCCGAGGGAATGATCGCGTACGACTACGACCCTGACCGGGCTCGTCAGTTGCTCGCAGACGCTGGATGGGATTCGGACACGACGGTGAACCTGTGGCTGATGGCAGAGGCCGCGCCAGACACGATCCACCAGGCAATCGCCATCATGCAGCAGCAATGGGCTGAGGTCGGGGTCAACGTCGTGCAGACCAATGTGGACGTCCCGACCTTGCTCGACAATCTCGGGCGGGAGCAACTCAACACCGACGTGCACATGTTCTGGAACGCTGGAGCAGTGTTCACGCTCGATCCGAGCTCAGTACAGCCGTACAACCTGTGCTCGACGAACTATCCCAATGGCCCGAACCTGACTCAGTATTGTGACGAGGCGACCGACGCTCTGTGGGCGGAGGCACGGCTCTCGTCCGAGCAATCCGTGCGGGCACCGATCTACAAGGAGATCTTCCTTGCCGAGAACAAAGACCCGAACAACCTGCACATCGCAGTGCTCGACAACTCCGTTGCGTACGACAGTCGCCTCAAAGGTGTCTTGGTCCAGGGTGACCACTGGCAGACCTACTGGAACATCGAGGACTGGTACTGGGAGGAGTAGCTCGCAGAGGGTTCCTCGAGCGGTGGTGAGCAGGTTCAGTCCTGCTCACCACCGCTCAGCTTCCTAGCAGTAGTAGCGTCAGATGAAGGCCAACGGGAAAGGGTGACCGAATGCTGGCATACCTGATCCGTCGACTATTGATCGCAATCCCGGTTCTCCTCGGGATACTCGCCATGACGTTCGTCCTCGTTCACATGCTCCCGGGTGACCCGGTAACTGCCCTGCTTACCCCGGAGGAGATGCAGGGCAGCGCAGATCTCATCGAGAAGCGACGTGCCGACTTAGGGCTCGACCGCCCGCTTCCAATCCAATACGTGGCCTGGCTCGGCGAGTTGTTGGACGGAAACCTCGGCGTGTCATTCCATCGGAAGGTCCCCGTCACGGAGATGATC
>JAQCAA010000098.1 GCA_027728645.1 Actinomycetota bacterium
TGCCCCATTTCCTGGACGACATTCGATGGGAAATAGTGTTCGCGATCCCACGCCTCGGCATTGGGAGCGATGTGCGATTCAGCGAACTCTCTCACCATTGCTCGGAGAGCTTCGTGCTCGGAAGTGAAGGCAAAATCCATCGTGGCTCCTGTGGCTACTCGACAACCAGATGATACGACTCCCCAGTCGTTTCGACCTGAGTACAGCGCAGCGATAGTCTTTGCACATGGCCCTCGGCTTATCCCGCTTCTGGTTTTTGATTGTCGATGCGGCAATCATCGTTCTGTTTGCCGTAATCGGCCGAGATAGCCACGGATGGGAAGCCGATGCTTCCGAGACGATCAGGATCGCCACACCGTTTCTGATGGCATATGCGGCCGCCGTTCTCGCGACCAAAGCGTGGAGCAAGCCCCTGCGGCTCTCGACAGGGCTCGTTCTCGCCGTGTCGACCCTCAGTATCGGAATGGTTCTGAGACGACTTGTGCACGACAACGGCACCGCGCTCGTTTTTGTACTCGTGACGGCCATCTGGATCATCGGGCTGATGTTCGGCTGGCGCCTTGCGGCTCATGGCGTGCTGCGATGGAAACGGTCGAAACCAGCGTCATCCTGAGTAGGAGCTTTCAGCTTTCAGCTCTCAGAACCGGCATCTCGCCTTCACCAGTGCCGATCCGTAATCGGCGTTCTGTCCTCTGTCTCCTGTCCTCTTCCGCCCCGTTAGCCTCGGCGCATGGACACCGCCGTGGCACTCGTACAGACCTACCTCTATAGGAATCAGCTGACTGCTTTACGGTAACTTTGCGCAACGCATATGTGCCTGATTGATACTTGGGTCGGGTGTTGCGGTGTTTCGTAGCATCTAGGGGATCCTGCTGGTTGTCTCTCTAAGTGCCTGCCGCCCTTGCGGGTTGGCTTTCTAACGAAGTGTCGACCAGCGGGTGTCCTTGCTGGGGTGTGGCTCGAAAGAGGCGAGAACACTATCGACCCGAATCAGGATTGCCCATCCCGGTTTCACCGTCTATGAGAAAGGCATTGTTATGACGATGATTGGGATCGATCCACACAAAGCAACCCACACAGCGGTTGCTGTTGACGACAACGAGAAGGTGATCGGCGAGTTCACGCTCGACGCCTCAACCGGCCAGGTTGAACGCCTCACAGGGTGGGCTTCTGGGTTTACGAAACGCCAGTGGGCGGTTGAGTCGGCAAACGGGCTCGGATATCTGGTTGCCCGCCAACTCGTTGGGGCTGGTGAGACCGTGTTTGATGTCCCACCGGTGCTCGCAGCTCGGGTCCGTCTGATGGGTTCAGGACGCTCACAGAAGAACGACCCGAACGATGCCCGTTCGATAGCGATCGCAGCTCTGCGTTCTGATCGCCTCGCTGTTGTTGCATCTGACGATCACGTGACCGTGTTACGTCTGTTGGTGAAACGACATCGTGACATGGCCCAGCTCCGTAACAAGCACTGCTCACGTCTCCACGCCCTTATCGGTGAACTTGAAGCGGGCGGTATTGGGACGAAGATCAGTGTTGCCAAGGCCTCCCAGCTGCTCGACGGTATCGGTGTCACCGATGAGGCGACGCGGTATCGGGTCCTGGTTGCTCGCGAGGTCGCTGACGACATTGCCAGACTCGACCAATCGTTGAAGGCATCCAAGAACCGGATCGCAGCGGCCGTTGAAGCGTCCGGGACTTCGCTGACCGAGATTGTTGGGGTCGGTCCGATCGGTGCAGCAACCATCATTGGGTACACCAAAGATGTGGGACGGTTCCCAACCAGGGACCACTACGCGTCATACAACGCAACAGCACCCATCGAAGCATCCTCGGGAGGTCACACTCGGCACCGGTTGAACCCTCGTGGGAACCGCATCTTGAACCACGCCATCCACATTGCAGCCGTCACCCAACTCCGACACGACACCAACGGCCGCACCTACTACGACAACAAAATCGCTGAAGGTAAAACACCGAAAGAAGCGCTCCGGGCATTGAAACGACGCATCTCAAACGCCGTCTACCACAAGCTCCTCGCCGACAGCAACCCCCAATAAAACGGGGCCCGGGAGGACAATCAGGAAACGTCTCTTAAGCCTGCGTGGCCAGCTCTCCATCCTGAACGGCTGGCTCTTCGGATCGGTCACTCCCGAACCCCGACCACAACGCTAAAACCAACCGCGGCACCTGTCCAGCGGATCACACAAACACGCCCAAAAACATCTACTCGACACAAAGAGGCTTCGATATGTAGGGGAGATATCCCAACAAACTGGCGATAATGGGCGCGCACACTGGCCGAGTAGGAAATCGAATGACTCAAGCCGAAATCGGGCCCGCTGACAGAGCTCCGCTCTTGTCTCGCTATCGATGGCAAGTCACGGGATTGGCGGCGGTGCTCGCCATCGTGGCCGTGGCTTCTGCCGTAAGCAAAGGGGAGCCGCACGTCGAGCCAATAGATTGGGGCCACGATGCCAGTCGCAACGTTCTGTCGGTCTCACTGTCCTATTGCGGTGCTCTGTATAAGTCCGGGGCGGTCGAGACCGACACGGAAATCTCCGTGTGGATCTATCCGGTCACACCCATTCACCAAGGTGGGGCTCAGCCCGCTTGTGCCGATGGGGTACAGATTCAGCTCACCGACCCGATTGGCAACCGCACGGTTATCGATGGGCGAACGGGAAGGCCCATCGATCCTCGAAACTAGTGCTCCCACCGATCCCACAACACGCTCAGCTCAGACTCTGACATTCGCACCATCACACACCTCCATCGAGACAACTCTCGTCGAAAGTGATGCAACGACCACCCTGATTTCAAAGGCATTATGCGCACCGGAGTCGCCGTTTGTTGGATTGAGTAGAGGCGAGGGCGCGGCAAACCTCTGGTGCGAGGCGTCGATAGGCTGCCGACATGGACACAGCAGTCGCACTTGTGCAGACCTACCTCTATGCCAATGGGTTCTTCACGGTCACCGAATACCCAATCCTCGAGCAAATGGATACCGCGAACCCACGAACGCTTACCGATGTTGATGTCCTCGCAGTTCGCTTTCCGGGAGCGGGCTCGATCAGCGTCAACGGCAAGATCGGCGGAATCGAAGTCGCTCCCGACCCCCTCCTCGGGCCCTCCAACGAGTTGGTCGACGTTATTATCGGTGAGGTCAAAGAGGGTGCAGCGGAATTGAACAAGGCAGCCCGCGACCCTCTCGTGCTCCGTGCGGCGATTGGTCGGGTGGGGATGATCAAATCCGAGATCGCGGACGCGTTGGTAGATGATCTCGTCCGCACGGGTACGGCAATCCATCCCGGCGGTATCCGACTTAGGCAGATGGTCTTTGCTTCGAACGCGCCAGAGCAATCTCAGGTTCCGTACACGTGGATAAGCCACGGGCATATCACTATGTGGTTGACGGAACAGCTGCGCAAGAACTGGGATACGTTCAAGACCGTCCAGTCGAAGGATCCTGCCCTTGGGTTCTTGCTCCTGCATGAGAAAGCGCTCCGCGGAGAAGACTGATCATGTTCGAAGTTGTGCTGTGGCAGCCAGAAATCCCTCCAAACACGGGCAACCTTATGCGCCTCACGGTCAACGCCGGGTGCAGGCTTCACCTGATTGAACCGCTTGGGTTCGAACTCGACGATGCGAGGATGCGCAGAGCAGGGCTTGACTACCGAGAGTTCGCGTCCGTCACCCTTCATGACTCTTTTGACGACTACGCGTTGGGTGTCGAGGGTTCGAGGATCTTTGCCTTCTCCCAGAAAGCAAAGGCGCTGTACACCGATATCGCCTACAAGCGGGGAGATTCGCTGCTCTTTGGCAGAGAGTCTGATGGTTTGCCCGCGAGCATCCGGGAACACGATGCGGTGACTGAATCCGTCAGGATCCCGATTGCGGCAGGTGGTAGGTCGTTGAACCTTGCCAATGCAGCTGCAATTGGTGTCTATGAGGCGTGGCGTCAGCACGGGTTCGTGTAGCGTGCCCGTCATGGTTCACCAAACACCGATTCGCGTCAGGTTCTATGAGCTCGACCCCTACCGGCACCTCAACCATTCGGTCTACATCCAGTATTTCGAGGTCGGAAGGATCGACCTGTTCCGTGCGCTCGGGTGGACGTTGACCGGGCTTGCAGACATGGGGGTTCAGATTGTCGTGTCGAAGATAGAGACCGACTTCCTTGCAGCGGGTGTCGAGGGCGACGACCTTGTTGTGGAGTCGTGGGTAGAGGAGATCCGGAGGGTTACGACGAGGTTCGGACAGCGGATCATGCGTGGTGACGAGGTCCTCGCCACGCAGGTGGTCTTGGGTGCGTGTGTGAATCCTCAGGGTCGGCCGATGCGCTTCCCTACTGAGATGTCCGAAGGCCTTGCGTCCTTTCTCATCGGAGAGTCGTGAGCGACGTCGTCGGTCTCGGACGCGTGGCTGCGATTGAAGAAGCCGGGTACGACACGTGGACCGCCGATGAAACTACCGAGATGGCTGGGTGGACGCTGTACTCCAACGGAGGGTTCACCCGCAGAGTCAACTGTGCGACGGCTTCGGGATCTCCAGCTTCCGATCCCGACACCCGCGGTGTTATCAACGAGTGGCTGTCGAAGCGCGGCGGACGTTCTGTGGTCCGGGTCACGCCCCAGCTGTCTGCGTCCACAATCGCAGCGGTCACAGACGGGTGGGGGGTACGTACCAATGGACGACACGGTCGTCATGACAAAACCAACTGGCTTAAGCCCGGGTCCTGAGGGAGTTCAGGTCGTTGAGTGTGATGATCCAGGCTTCCTCAGTGATGTCGCCGCATTGAATCAGAGACCGGATTCCTCCTTTGACGCTTGGGGAAGAATGATGACGAGGGTCACTCATCGAGCCGCAGGGCTTTGGGTCCCGTCACAGGCCGTTGGCCTGGTGGTGAAGTCCGGAGAATTCGTCGCCGTGTATTCGGTGGCGGTTGCGCCTGAGCATCGACGCAAAGGGCTTGCACGAGCGATCATGGGCGCGGCCGATGTGTGGGCGACCGAAAGGAACTGCGCGACTTCGTTCCTCCAGGTCGTCGGGAACAACCAACGTGCGCTCGCGTTGTACGAAACGCTTGGTTTTACGGAGGTCTACCGGTACCACTACCTCGAACCAGCTACGGAGGCGTGATGAGGAAAGAGACGATCGCGAATTGGGGGCTTCTGGCGTCAGGCGATCTCGCCGGAGCGCTGCTCGGAGAGGTTGATTTGGTCGTGGTGAAGTGGCCGGACGGGATCGGGCATTCGGTTCTCTATGGGAGGTGTGTGCACCGTGGTGCCCTGTTGGCAGATGGTGCGGTCGTGGGTGAAGACCTCGTGTGTGGAGTGCACAACTGGGACTACCGCTACGAAACCGGAGTGTCCGGGTACAACGCCGCTGAGAAACTTCACAAGTTCACGTCAGGCGTCGATGGTGACGATGTTTGGGTGGATGCGGATGAGGTTGAGGCGTGGGCAGTAAAGAACCCGCCTCCATTTGACCGTTCGGCGTATCAGGGTGCCTTCCAGGATCCTCATGGCAGCCCTCACGAGCCCCACGTCAAGGCGATTAGAGAACTTGCATCAACCGGACTCGCCGGGGTCGGGCACCACGGGGCGATGGGGGCAATGGGTGTCCCGCATTCGGAGCTCCCAGCTTGGCACGATATTCAACTTGTCACTGCGCAGCTCGCAACGGTTCCGTTGCTTGACGATGAAGAGGTCTCAACGGGAATCGTGATTGGTCCGAATGCTGCCAAGCCGCTCCGTCTCGACATTCCTCTGTTCGTTTCTGACATGAGTTTTGGGTCGCTGTCCCAAGAGGCAAAGACGGCGCTTGCTAGGGGAGCGGAGCTTGCGGGCACGGGGATCTGCTCAGGCGAGGGCGGCATGCTCCCTGAGGAACAGGCAGAAAATTCAAGGTACTTCTACGAGCTGGCATCAGCCAGATTCGGGTTCACTTGGGACAAGCTCGATGTGGTTCAGGCGTTCCACTTCAAGGGTGGACAGGCGGCAAAGACGGGCACGGGTGGTCATCTCCCGGGAAACAAGGTGACAGAAAAGATTGCAGCGGTTCGAGAGATTCCGATCGGCACGCCAGCCATCTCGCCGTCCCGATTTCCGGAGTGGGACTCGCTTGATGGCTTCAAGGACTTCTCGGCTCAGGTCAGGGAGCGGACTGGTGGCATTCCGATCGGGTTCAAACTCTCGGCGCAACACATCGAGGCCGATATTGAGGCAGCGCTTGAAGTCGGCGTGGACTACATCATCCTTGACGGACGCGGTGGAGGAACGGGTGCGGCTCCAGTGCTTTTCAGGAACAACATTTCCGTGCCGACGATCCCCGCGCTAGCTAGAGCGAGGCGGTTCCTTGATGAGGAAGAGAGCGATGTCACGCTGATTATCACCGGTGGGCTTCGGACTGCGGCCGACTTTGTCAAAGCGATGGCGCTCGGGGCGGACGGGATAGCTCTTTCGAACGCTGCCATCCAGGCGATCGGATGTATCGGGATGCGAGCGTGTAACACAAATAACTGTCCGGTTGGGATCGCCACGCAGCGCCCGGAACTCCGCGTAAGGCTTCCGGTTGATGAGGCTGCTCACCGCCTCAGTCGGTTCTTTGGTGCGTCGGTCGAGCTCATGCAGGTTCTTGCGAGGGCGCTCGGCCATCGGTCGTTGTCCGATTTCACGCCGAACGACCTCACAACGTTTCATCGTGAGATGTCGGACCTGGCGGGGATTGCGTATGGGGGAGTGGGAAATAGCAGATGACAGAGGACAGAGGAGGATTTTCCGAATCCCGATAACCGAGGCACCGACGAGACGGCGTTGCCCGCGGTTCGGGTGTTCCTGCAGCGGCACCCTCCTGGCTCGCAGGGCTCGCCCGTCCTCCCTCGAGGGAGGACCGATGGGAGAGGGGGTTCAGGCGATGAGAGGATTGTTGCTCGCAGGCTCGCTTGTGCCGTCCACCCTCCAACATCGGCAACATCCCAAGTCTCGAGTGTTACCCGTGTCCCCGGACGCGTGTACAAGAACCTGTCCCCCCTCTCTGAAGGGGGACGGAAGAGGAGCGGAGCGACGATTCAGGGGGATGACACGCTCGACGTTTGC
>JAQCAA010000099.1 GCA_027728645.1 Actinomycetota bacterium
GTGCCACCGTCGGCCTGTCGGTCGAGCCCGACGATATCGATGACGCGAATCTGGTCGATGTTTCTCGGCAAGAGGTTTACTTTCGTTCGGATCAGCGATGGGTCTTTGTCAGCAGCATCTCTTGGCAGGAACGAGACCTCGATGGCGCGGCGGCGGGCTAGCTCGGCGTTGAGATCTGCCTGGATAGGCGCTAGATCATCGGCGCTCCAGTCGGGAATGTCGAAGTCGAGTCTCCCGTGCCCCGGTTCCATGTTTCCTCCGGTTACGGGACTATGGAACCGATTCCAAACGACTCCGCACAGAGCATGGAGCGCAGTGTGGGTTCGCATCAACCGGTAGCGACGCTCCCAGTCAAGAGCACCCTCGACAGTCGTTCCGAGTGGCGGCAACCCTCCATCAAGCCAGTGCCAGACTCCGTCGGAATCGTGAGTAACCCGCACAACGTCGAGCCTGTCGTCTCCGATTGACAGCACGCCGAGATCGTGCGGCTGGCCACCACCCCCCGGGTAGAACACTGTCCTATCGAGCAGGATCCGGTTGTCGTCCACGTCGGACCCCACAACCGCCGCTGACATCGTACGCGCGTACGAATCGGTGGAGTAGAGCTGTTCAGTCATGGTCGCACCCTAGGCCTTCGGAACGGTTGCAGTGTATCGTCGCGTGATGCACGTTGAAGTAGCAATCATTGGTGGAGGCATTGCCGGGTTGTCGTGCGCCGCGGCAATCGGTTCAGGTGCAAGCGTGGTCGTGCTCGAGGCGGAGCCAACGCTCGGCTATCACGCAACCGGTCGCTCGGCGGCGTTGTATACGGAGTGCTACGGAGCGCCCGTGATACGGAGCCTTGCTCGCGCTTCGAAGGAATACCTCACCGTGACGTATCCAGAGCTGTCTATGCAGAGAGGTCTGATATTCGTGGCCCCGAAGGGTGACGCTGAGGCGCTCGACGCTCTCGAGGGCGACTTTTCAACACTCGTGAAGGGCTTGGAGCGTCTGTCTCCTAGTGAGGTCGAGCGGGCCTGCAGCCTCTTTCCTTCATCCCTCGTCGAAGGCGGCGTGTTCGAACCGGATTCGAGAGACATCGACGTTGACGCCTTACTGACGACATATGTTCGTGTCGCCAGAGCAGCTGGAACCACGATTCTCACCGAAGCCAATGTTGCCGCGATGGTGCGACAAAACGGTCGTTGGGCCATTTCAGCTGGGCAACATCAGGTGACCGCCGACATCGTTGTGAACGCCTCGGGCGCATGGGGAGATCGAGTCGCTGAACTCGCTGGCATCACACCGCTTGGTTTGAGGCCGTTTGCTCGCTCTGTATTCACCTTCGACCCTGGTACCGACCCTCAGGGCTGGCCCATGGCAATCGACGCACGGGAACGTTGGTACATGAAGCCTGAAGGCCCTCTTATGCTTGCGTCCGCCGCAAGCGAAATACCCTCTGAACCTCGCGATGCCAGACCTGAGGAGTTGGATATCGCTCTCGGCATCGACAAGATCAACACGGCGACTTCCCTCGAGATTCGATCGGTAAAGAACACCTGGGCAGGACTCCGAACCTTTACAGCTGATCGCGTCCCTGCGATTGGATTCGACGATGAAGACTCATCGTTCTTCTGGCTGGTCGGGCAAGGTGGCTACGGAATCAAGACAAGTCCCGCTCTTGGCCGTTTGTCCGCTGCGAAGTTGCTCCATCAGGAGGTACCGGCCGACATCATTGACGCAGGCGTCGACGAGCGAAAGTTGGATCCAGTCAGGCTTCGCTGATGAGATCGACTCGCCCTGCTCGGTAAAGAAGCGCGACCAATCCAACGATCGCGATCACCGCGAACGAAAACCACTGAAACGCGTATCCGAGATGGCTGCCCTCGCTCAATTCGTCGTCCGGGACCGGAACTGGCGCCGATTCCTGAGTTGGAAGCTGCTCGTCGAGGAGTATCGAAAATTGCAGGACATCGCCGTCGATCCATGTGTCGATAAACCCAAGATCGACGCGACTAAGGGACTCGAGATGTCCTGTCGGTGGTTCCGGTTCTCCGATTCTTTGCGGGTTCTCGCCATCATCGAGACGTCCCTCCAGGACAACTCGGCTGGTTGGAGCCTCGAAGCCTTTCGCTGGAGGACCCGGCGTGTCTGCTGGCACGACTCCACGGACCACGATCACGGTCGACCCGTCGTCGAGGTCGAGGGGTGTCAGCACCAAGGATCCAACGAGCGATCCGTATGCGCGGCCTATCGAGAAGAATTCATCCGATGACCTGTACGTTCCCTCGACGACGGTACGGCGGTGAGCGAGGTCATCTGGGTCGTTGCCGAACTCGATTTGGAGTTCGGCAAGAGGACGGGGGGCCTGTTGGGAGCGCAACTCAATCAGAGAATTCGACGCCTGCCGTTCTTCATGACGGTCGAGTTGCCACATGCCGAGGACGACAAAAAGCGCGGCCACCATGGACGCGACCACGATGGCTGCAATCCAGCGAGGCCGTTTCAAGACCGAGGGATCGAAGTGAGAGCTCACGAGCAGGAGCGTATGGCCCGAAGACCACTAACGGCGATACAGCCAAGCGACTCTGGTTAGCCCGTAGCGGAGCTGGTCGTAGCGGACGCCACCCTTGAGGTATGCGGAGGGCGAAACACCTTCCAATGCGAGACCAGCCTTCTCTGCAACCCTTGCCGATGCACCGTTGCGACCCATCACCGGTGCCCATACCCGCATGACACCCCTGCGTTCGAACAAGACATCAACGAACGCCTTCGCAGCGGTCGAAGTGACTCCCCTCCCCCAGTACTCAGGCCCAAGCCACCATCCGACTTCGTAGGTACCCGTCATCTCAGCCTCACCAGGTATTGCTCCGACTCCACCGGCAAAGGTTCCAGCCACATAGATCGCGTAGTTCATTGGCGGTTCATCTGCGGTTGCTACAGCAATCCAGTCAATGGCGTTCGTTGTTGTATACGGATAGGGAAAACGGTCGCTCATGTAGCGAGAAACTCGGACGTCGTTGGCTAGTTTGGCCAGCGGTGCGACCATCTCGTGGGTATATGGTCGAAGTTCTACTTGTGGGACCGAGGTTTCGATGGAGTCGTGCCCTCCTGGCGCCTCAGACGGGTCGACCGGCAGCTCGTATCGACCGCCAATCCTCCAGTACGCTCCGTCCGCTCTGTCCATGAAGCCCTCATCGACCAGGCCGCGGCGAATCAAGGCATAGTCGGCGTATATGAGTTGGATCCTGAAGTTGACATCGCGTTCGGGATATCGCAGCCCGGGCTCGAAGCTTTGAACGATCCTTTCAAGAACGAGGAGTCTCTTCTTGGCCGCTGATGGAACCGATATCAGGCGATCTCCGTCAAAGAACCGGCTAAGAACGTCTGCTTCGTCCGCTGTCCACGGACCACCAATCGGCTCATCCGATAACGGCCTCCGAACAGGAATCTGGACGGCGACTGCTCGGAGGGCCTCGACTTCTAGCCGCCCAGACTCATCGAGCAGTCCGCTCCCTCTGAGATACCCAATCGCCTCTGCAACCTCTTTCCGCGACACACCGAGGCCGTCCGCTAATGCGTCTATCGGAACCGGACCGGCAACCGAGGCACCGAGTGTTGCTAGCCGGACGGGATCGGCCACCGCTCGCAGAAGATCCAGCGGGACCGGACCCTCGGCAGCATCCTCACCCAAGTGAACCTCCAATCGCAACGCTGCCGGTTCTTCGAGGATCCGCCGCGCCGTGGAGGGTGCCGTCCCTATCGACGGACGCCACTTGGACCCCTCCGAAGTACATTGAATGTGGAGCGAGTTCCCTGATCGCGAGGCCCTCGACTAACGAAGTATCGACCCCTGGTTCCACAGCCAGAGCGGGCAGCCCCTCAAACAGTTCGGCGTGAATGCGAGGGGCAGCGACGGCTTCGATGAGATCCATCCCACACACGATGTGGTTGAAGAGAACGCTCGTGATGGCTGACGTGATCCGGTCTGCGCCTGGCGACCCGATGCTGACAGTCTCCCCCGAAGGGCTTCTTGCAATCGTCGGTGCCATATTCGAGAGGAGGCGTTGGCCTGGCTCAAGAGCGTGGAGGCCCTCGGAGGTCAGCTCGATCTCTCCGAGGCTGTTGTTGAGTCCGAACCCGGTTCCGGGGATGACCGCACCCGATCCGTAGCCAGCGGAGCTTGTGATGGCGCATGCCAGGCCGGCATCGTCGACCGTCGAGACGTGGACCGTCGAGGGCGAGCGGTGCATGGCAGCCAGATCGGCACGAGATACAAGTGCCAAGAGCTCTTCGGCACCAGCAAAGCGGTCCGCGTCGCCATCGAGGTCCGAGCGCCTGAACGAGAAGACAGCGTGCTGCGCCGCTGCGTGTTTGGCGACGTCGCTCGCACCCCAGCCCGAGATCGCCATCCGGTCGACGAGAGCGATGAGAGCAGCAACCGTGATTCCGCCTACCGCAGGTGGTGCATTCGTCGCAATATCCCAGCCGTGTAACGCCACTCTGGATGGCTGTCTCATCACGGCTTGGTAGGAAGCTAGGTCATTCTTCGTGATCAACCCCCCGCGCGCATCCGACGCATCCACCAGCGCGTCCGCAAGTCCACCGTGATAGAGATGATCCGCACCGAGTTCTGCGAACGAAGCCAGCGTCTGAGCCAATGGTTTGTTGGTAATCGTGTCACCGGCCACGAGGGCCGATCCGTCGGCGCGGCTGTAGCCGACCGCAGCTTCGGGATCCCATCCGTAAACAACATCGTGCGAATAGGCGAGGTAATAGGCGCTTGCCTGGGTGATATTGAAGCCATCCGCTGCGAGCGAGATAGATGGAGCTAGGAGGTTTGCCCAAGGCGCCTTCCCAAACGTCATCGACGCGAGTTCGAGGCCCCTGAATGCCCCAGGCGTAGCGATGCTCCCCCATCCAACAACGGTTTCCATCCCTCCTCCGTATTGCATGGACACCTTCTTTGTAGAGACCGCAGCGGCGGCATCTCTCCCTTTGCCAGGCATCTCAGCATATGCGTCGATAACGACAGGAGGTCCCGAAGTCGGCCACACCGTGACAAAGGCTCCCCCGCCTGGGGAAACGATCCCGATCTCGGTGGTCATGGACGCTATGCATGCTGCTATCGCGGCATCAACAGCGTTGCCGCCGGCATCGGCGACCTGTCGTCCGGCGTCGGCTGCAGCGGCGGACGCGGCTGCGATAAGGGTGCGTGGCATCGCACAACTTTAGGCTGGCCGTGGGTACTCGCCCCGTCCGGTGCCACGAACACCTTCTAAGCCGGCCTCCTTTCGAAATGTTACCTCGTGAGCAACGACCTCGAGCCTGCTGCGCCGGCCATCGGTCTCTGACCAAAACCGGCGCTGGACGGAACCGGCGATCCACACACTCTCGCCGAGTTCAACCTCAACGCCGAGAAGGTCTTCCGGTGGATTCCACATCACAACAGGTATGACGTCGATTCGGCGGCGTGGCTCTGTCGAGCGAACGGTGACCAGTAATCGGAGGAGGTTGCTCCCCGACTCGAATGTCCGGATCTCGGGTTCAGCTGCGAGCTGACCTGCGAGAACGACAAGGTTGAGTTCCATGGCATCTTCCTTTCAACAGGAAGTGCGGGATATCTTCGAATATATCGCCAGGGTGCGACAGAAACCTAGGGGCAGATACTCGAATCGACTGCACAGATTGCGCTTGGGCGTTGCGGGCGGTCAGTGGAGCCCGGTCAAACGATGGCAGCGATCTCAGATTCAAGTTGTTCCCAGCCGGGAAAGCCTGGATCTGCGAGCACAATCGCATCGGACAACGTCTTGGCTGTGCCGCGGTCCCCGAGGGCTGCCGCCGCTCGTCCTGCGACGAAGTACAACCGCAGGTGGGCTTCGTTTGGCTCAGCGACAGTCCGACCCGGATTGGCAATGGCCCATGCCTCCTTCGCTCGACCGTTGTCCAACAGGAACGACGAATAGACGACGATGCCCTCATTCATAACGAGACCGTGCCCACCACGCTTTTTCAGCTCGAGCCAAGCCTTCTCGACATCGGCGTCCCGACCAAGAGCCCTGAGCACGTCCATCTCTATAGGAAGATGCGTACTTTCACCGGCGATTCGTCGATAGGCCCTGAGTTCGGTGAGGGCAGTCGACCAGTCCCCGACCCTGTAGGCAGCGACACCAATCGTTTCTCTGACCGTTGAATCGTTTGGCGAAAGAGACTTTGCGCGCTGACCGTGCTTCACCGCGGATTGATAGCGGCCTTCGGACAAGGCTTCAGACGCAGCTCCAAGGGCCTCAAGTGCGGGTGCCACCCTGTCTGAAGGGGTGACCCGTGCGAGGTTCTCGATAATCCAGTTCGGGAGGTTGACAGCAGAACCTTGGAGATCGCGACGTCGCTGGGTTCCTTCTTCGCGTTTCTGTTGTGCAACGTCGCGGGTGGTTGCTGAGTATTGACCCTTCTTCGCGCCGGATGGCGGCTTGCCTTTGTACCCACCTGACCCGCTCGACGGTGACCCTGACGGTTTCCCCCTGTAGCCACTGGTGCCGTCAGATCGGCCATCAGACGATTTCCCCCTGTATCCACCCGAGCCACCAGACGACTTCCCTTTATAGCCACCCGAACCGCCAGAACTGCCAGACGACGACCCAGAAGACTTGCCTCTGTAGCCACTGGTGCCGTCAGATCGGCCATCAGACGACTTCCCCCTGTAACCCCCAGAACCACCCGAGCCACCAGACGACGACCCAGAAGACTTGCCTCTGTAGCCACTGGTGCCGTCAGATCGGCCATCAGACGACTTCCCCCTGTAGCCACCAGAACCACCCGAGCCACCAGACGACTTTCCCTTATAGCCACCCGAACCGCCAGAACCGCCAGACGACTTCCCCTTGTAACCCCCAGAGTTGCTTGGTTTGCCCGAGCCCTTGGAGGAGCCACGACCTGTGTTGTTAGCCATGTTGGCGTCCTCTCGGAGGTTGAATGAACCGAAGATGGAATCGACGGAGGTCACGAATAGTTGACCCGTAACGCGACGAAGGCCGCCCCGCATAACGCGAGACGGCCCCCATCTTACAAATGTTTGGCAACGACCTACTCTCCCGGAGCCCCACGG
>JAQCAA010000100.1 GCA_027728645.1 Actinomycetota bacterium
GGACCGAAGCAAGAGCCTGTCCCCCTTCCAAGGGAGGACCGAAGCAAGAGCCTGTCCCCCTTTCAAGGGGGACGGCAGAGTGAGGAACGAGCGATGCAGGGGGATGACACGCTCCTGCGTCTCATGCATGCAGTTGCTGCCGCCCTCCTGGCTCGCGTGGCTCGCCCGTCCTCCCTCGAGGGAGAACCGAAAGAACGGTCAGTTCTCGGGTCGGTAGACGGTAGGCGGTAGGCGGTGGACGGTAGACGCTCTGACAGCTGCCGCTTCGGCGCAAGGCGATTGCTCGGGTTAGAATGGAGGTGTCCGATGAGACGATCCCGGCCGGAGGGGCATTTTGGGAGTCTTCGACCTCGTGGATACCGAAACTCACGAATCCGTTCATTTCGGAGTAGATCACGCAACGGGTTTGCGGTCGATTATCGCCATCCACGACACGACCCTCGGTCCCGCCCTTGGTGGGACCCGTTTCTATCCGTACGAATCCGAAGAGGACGCCATCGTTGATGTCTTGCGCCTCGCCAAGGGGATGACCTACAAGGCTGCCTGTGCAGGGCTCGACCAAGGCGGAGGAAAGGGAGTCATCATCGGGGATCCGGCCGAGTTGAGATCTGACGAGCTGCTTCTGGCGTATGGACGATTCGTTGAATCACTCGGGGGTACATACATAACCGCTGAAGATGTAGGCACAACAGTTCGGGACATGGTTGTGGTGTCGCAGGTGACGGAGCATGTCTCGGGACTGCCGATTGAAAGCGGAGGAAGCGGGGACCCTTCTCCTGCGACAGCGCGGGGCGTCGTCGCTGCACTCGAAGCAGTCGCCTTCCACCTGTGGGGCTCGCGTGATCTCGGGGGCCGTCGCATTGCTGTCAAAGGCGTCGGCAAAGTGGGAATGTCGCTCGTGGAGCGGCTCTCTGCGAGAGGGTGCGAGCTTGTGGTAGCCGACATCAATGAGGTCGCTACCGGCGAAGCCGCTCTCAATTTCGGAGCGAAAGTCACCTCGGTTGATGACATCCACGCCGTGGACTGTGACATCTTTTCGCCGTGCGCCCTAGGCGCAGGCCTGAACTCTGCGACCATCCCTCAGCTTTCGTGCTCGGCGGTTGCTGGCTCTGCAAACAACCAACTCGAGACACCTCACGACGCCATTCGAATCAAAGCTGCTGGCATCCTCTATGCACCTGACTTTGTTGTGAACGCGGGAGGAATAATCAACATAGCGGCGGCCCGCGCAGGGTATTCGGTCGACACAGCCAAGGACATGATTGATAGGGTCGGACCTAACCTCACAGCCATCATCGGGAAAGCACAGGAGCTCGACATCGACACCCACACCGCGGCCGAAGTCGTAGCGGACGAACGCATCGCAGCTGCCAGAGCGAAGAGGAGCAACAATGACACTTGAACTCGACAGCGTTATCGACCACACCGCCCTTGGCCTCACGGACGCCGACTTGATCTCTCTCTATCGCAACATGGTGCTTGCCCGCAAGCTCGACGAACGGATGTGGGCGCTCAACCGCCAGGGCCGTGTCCCGGTCGTCGTGTCTGTGTCCGGCCACGAGGCAACCCAGGTCGGAGCCGCAGCAGCCATCGACCCATCACGAGATTGGTCGCTTCCGTACTACCGAGATACCGCCTATGCCCTTGCACTCGGCATCTCCCCAAAAGATGTCTTCGGCGGTGTCTTCTCGAAAGCGTCTGATCCCTCGAGTGGCGGACGCCAGATGCCTGCCCACTGGTCGGAACCCGATCTCAACATCCCCTCTCAGTCCTCGGTCATCGGAGTGCAGTACCCCCACGCCTGTGGAATCGCATACGAACTCAAGCGCACGGGCAGCGATTCAGTTGTGTTCGTCGACGGAGGCGAAGGATCAACATCTGAGGGCGACTGGCACGAGGCGATGAACTTCGCAGGGATTCACCAGCTTCCGATTGTCTTCCTGATCCAGAACAACCTCTATTCCATCTCCGTGCCTGCCACAGGCCAGGTGGCAGGTCAGGTCGCCGACAGAGCCATGGGGTATGGGATGCCAGGCGTGGTCATCGATGGGAACAATGTCCTCGAGGTGTACGGCACGATGGCCGCAGCGGTTGAGCGAGCCAGAGCTGGCGGCGGCCCAACCCTCATCGAGGCGAAGACCTATCGCTACTACGCCCACACTTCCGACGACGACGACAAGCTGTACCGCAGCCGCGAAGAAGTGGAGCTCTGGCGACGCAAAGACCCGATCCCGAACTTCCGTCAGTACCTCGTAGAGCAGCGCATCCTTTCCGACAAACACGAGCGCGAGATCGATGCCGAAGTCATCGAAACGATCGCCGCGGCGGTGAAGGCGACCGAGAGCTCGGCAGACCCTACGGATCCGCTGTCCCACGTGTACTCAAAGCCGATCATCCCCGACACCGCCGTCACAGAGATTTCCGCCGAGCCTGAGGGCGAGGAACGAAACATGATCACCGCAATCAACCGTGCCCTCCACGAACTCATGGCGGCAGACGACCGGATGGTCGTGTTTGGTGAAGATGTCGCAGACCCGAAGGGTGGCGTCTTCAAAGCCACAATCGGCCTCACCGAGGCATTTGGCGAGGACCGCTCATTCAACACTCCTCTGGCAGAAGCACTCGTGATCGGGCTAGGAATCGGGATGGCCGCTGCCGGGGCACGCCCGTGCGCCGAAATCCAGTTCGCCGACTTCATCCACCCAGGCTTCGACCAAATCGTCTCAGAGCTGGCCCGCATCCACTACCGCTCCGACGGTCGGTGGAACATGCCAGTGACGATCCGTGTGCCATACGGCGGAGGAATCCACGGTGCGATGTACCACTCACAGTCGATCGAGGCCTTCTACGCCCATGTCCCAGGACTCAAAGTCGTCGTACCGTCAACAGCTGCCGATGCCGCTGGCCTTCTCCGGTCAGCAATGGAAGACCCTGACCCCGTCATGATCCTTGAGCCAAAGAGGCTCTACCGCCTTGCGAAGGACCCCGTGCCGCCTGGCGACCATCGAGTCCCGATCGGGCAAGCAGCCCTTCGACGCATCGGCGACGACCTCACGATCATCGCATACGGTGCGATGTCACACTTTGCGGTGGAAGCTGCTGACGATCTGCTCAAGGAGGGCATCGAAGCATCCGTGCTCGACTTGCGCTCACTCAAACCGCTCGACTGGCCATCAATTGAGGCGGCCGTCAAGCGCACCTCAAAGGTTCTCATAGTTCACGAGGACAACGAGTTCCTCGGATATGGCGCCGAGGTTGCCGCACAGATCGCAGAGAAGACATTCGACTGGCTCGACGCACCCGTTCGCCGGTACGCAGCCCCAGAAATCCCAGCATTCCCGTTCGCTCAGGGTCTGGAAGCTCAGGTAATCCCGAACCGCGCTGGGATTGTGGAACGGGCGCGCGAACTCGCAAGGCAGTGAATCCGCGATGAGAGCGGCACGCCACACCGACCTTGATGCAATCGCCGCGTTCACGAAGGGCACGTTCGAGTGGGGTGACTACGTAGCAGAGTCGATCACCGATTGGATGGGCGATCCCTCAGGTGTGGTCATGGTGGCCACCGACGACACAGACACGGCAATTGCGGTCGGCCGATGTGTTCTTTTGACGCCGCGGGAAGCTTGGCTCCATGCCGCACGGGTTGATCCTGTACACAGAGGCAGGGGGATTGCAGGCGACATGGCTGTTGTACTCACCGATTGGGCAAGAGACCAGGGCGCCCTCGTCGCACGCCTGCTCATCGATGAATCGAACACATCGTCGATTAGGCACATCGAAAAGACCACCTTTCGGAGGACGACAACCGTTCATCGTGGAAGCCGGTCGCTCGGTGGATCCGAACCACGCCTGAACGGCAACGGCGGATCCCGACGCCGCTCGCCCCTCGTTGCGAGGGAAGGGACGAGGGTCGATGCCCAGATGGTCACGGCCTCGTGGACGTCTGGTGAAGCTGGGCGGGCACTTCGTGGGCTCATCGGCAGGTCGTGGTCGTTCTACAGGCTCCGCACCAAGGATGTCGAAGCCGCGGCGCTACAAGGCATGTTGTGGGAGGTAGGCGGATCGTGGGCCATATCTCGAGAGACCGACGGGATGTTTGAGGTTCTGATGGTCGACGCCTCGCCGTCAGATGCCGACGACATCGTGCGCGCCCTCGTCGACTTGGCGGTTGACAGGGAAGCCGAAACCTTCAGAGTTTGGGTTGCCGATCAGCCGTGGCTCGTGACGGCACTCACCACCGCGGGCTGCCAAGTCGAGCCAAGCCGAATCTACGAGATGGCGCTGTAGACAGAGGACAGAAGGCAGAGGACAGAGGACAGAGGACAGAGGACAGAGGACAGAGGACAGAGGACAGAGGACAGAGGACAGGTTTCCTGCCTGCCGATCAGAAGCCGACGGGAAAGGTGCGGTCTGTTCTCTGTTCTCTGTTATCTGTTCTCTGTCATCTGCCTCGCGTACATCTCCACCGGATGCTGGACGGAATAGCCGTTCCCCAGGTATCTCCGGAGTTGCATTTCGCAGCCAGCATTAGCTGAAACGACTGTCTTGATGCCAGTCCTCGTGATGCGCTCTGCTTTCGCCTGGCCGAGGTCGGCTGACATCTTCTGGTGTTCGAGCTGATAGACACCAGCAGCACCACAGCACATTCCTCCCCTGTCAATGGGGACCGCTTTGAAGCCCGCGGCTTCGATCACAACGTCGACAGCAGTGTGTGCCCGCTGACCGTGTTCGAGATGACATGGATCTTGGATACCAACCTCGATATCGGTCGCAGGGAACGAGGGCAACCGACCCTCTCGGACAGCCTCGACAATGACCTCGTTGATGTCGCGGACTTTGGCAGCCAGGTCGCTCGCCCCGTCGCCGAACCGACCGTAGGACTTGAGATGGGCGCCACACCCTGCGACGTCGGCGACCACGACGTCTGCTGACTCGAACGCAGCGATGTTCTTCTTCGCCATCGCAGCGGCGTCATCGGCAAAACCGCTGTGGGATGCCAACGCCCCACAGCAGGTCTGCTTTGACGGCGCCACAACCCTATATCCCGCCGCCACCAAGACTTCGACAGTTGCGGTGTGAATGTCAGAGAACCAGACATCGGCGACACACCCCGTGAGGAGCATGGCAACAGGGCCGTCTTGCGGTCCCCAGCTCCCTCCGGCTGCACTACGAACACGCCAAGGGAGACGGCGCAAGCCTCTTGTTTGGTCTCCAACCACAGGAAAGCGTCTGAGTAATCCGATGTGAGACAGCAACGATGCGCCAAATGTCGCAAGCCTGAGAAGCGCGCGCGACCGCAGAGCAGTTACCAGCGTGAACCGCCTGAGTCTCGATCGTGGCGCTGGCGCCTGTGCCTCCGCCTCGGCTCTTGACGCCTCCATCACCTCTCCAAACGGAACCATCGATGGGCATGCCGTCTCACACGCTCTGCATTGGAGGCACAGCGACATGATGTCTGCAAACCGATCGTCGACCGGTGCTCCGTGGAACGCAACCGCGCTCATTGCAGTCAATCGGCCGCGCGGAGAAGCAGTCTCATCTCCTGTGATCCGAAATGTGGGACACACCGGGAGGCAAAGTCCGCATGTCACGCACGAGTCAAGCGACATGGGGTTTGGCGAGTGTTTCGTCACCCAACTCATCACAAACCGCCGGGAAGCTTGCCGGGGTTGCACACGCCGGCAGGATCGAAGAGGGCTTTCATACTGGTCTGGACGCCGAACGTGGACGGCACCGCACCCCACGGATCCACGCCTTCGAGTTGTCGACCCGACCGGATGACCACGGCAGCACCGCCCATCGCCTCGACCTCGGACCTCAGTGCAGCGAAACGGTCAATTGGAAGTGTCTCAAACCCTGCGTCGACAACCCCGACACCGTGCTGGGCAATCCACCGATTTGCACCGGCCTCGACGACGCCAGAACGAGCGTCACGGACAAGTCGTGGGGGCACCCGGATTGACAACATGACAGGCGAGGTAATCGGCGCTGGCCACCTTGGTTCCCCCTCGACGGTCGCTTCGGCCGCCAAAACTTGGGACCTGACATCTGACACGGACCCTTCGAAGGTTGCGAAGTTACCGACATCGGTCTCAAGCACCGCTACCGGCCGATACAGCCGTTCGAGAGCTTCTTGAGCATCGCGAACCCGTCCAGTCGCGCTCGTAATTGCGACGGGCCACAGCTTCAGACACACCGAAGTGATAAAGCCGAGGCTGCCGAGCGAACCTGTCACGAGTCTCGGCAGGTCGTACCCGGTGACGTTCTTCACCAGCCTCCCTCCGCCTCTCACGATTTTGCCATACCCAGTAACGATGGTTGTCTCAAGCACGCGGTCACGGGATGGGCCGTACTTCAGCCTCGCGTAGCCAGACGCTCCTTCCGCTATGAGCCCACCTATCGTTCGGCTCGGATCCATCGTCGGAAGGAGCGATGTCTGTCTCTCTGATGCGAGAAGTCGCTCGAGAGTGCCGACTGTCATGCCGCTTCCAACCACAATGGTCAGGTCGTCAACTTGCCAGTCGATCACATCTGCCATCTGCGACGAGAGCAGGCCCATGTCGTACGGTCGAGCTCCACCAACCTCTCTTCGAGCGCCGGAGCCCCAAAACCCGACCGTCAAGCCCTCGGCCGCACACGCGCTCATGAGCAACGCAGCCTGCTCCGGGCTGTGCGGTGCCACTGCTCCGGCAGCTTCGAGTCCTGCCGGTGGCGGGACCGGCTCGGCATCTCGCAGCGCGCTCATCACGCTTGCTGGGAATTTCATAGGGTCCGTGCTCCTGTCGCGTCGAAGCAGCGAGATCCTGTGGGAAGAATCTTTCCAGGGTTCATCACACCGTCCGGATCGAAGGCCTCCCGGATTCGGGCTTGGGCGTCGAGATCTGCATCGTTGAAAACAAGGGGCATGAGGTCTCGCTTCTCGATCCCAATTCCATGCTCGCCGGAAAGTGTTCCACCGGCCTCAATGGACACCCTGACCATCTGGTCCGCCGCCGCTTTGACTTGCTCCAGTT
>JAQCAA010000005.1 GCA_027728645.1 Actinomycetota bacterium
GGAGGGTGGCACGCACACACAAGCCTGCGAGGCACGAGCGTGTCATCCCCCTGCATCGCTCGTCCCTCACTCTGCCGTCCCCTTGAAAGGGGGACCGATCCAGGGGCAGCTGCGCTGGTCTGTTCCTCGGGGCTCGGGTTTCGTTCCTCCCGGTCTGTCCTCTGAGGTCAGTGCACCGGTTCGCGCCACACGGGGCAGGTCATGCAGTGACCCCCGCCACGACCTCGTCCGAGCTCCGAGCCCTCGAACTGAAGAACCGTTACCCCAGCCTCCCGGAGACGAGTGTTCGTCCACTCGTTGCGGTCGTAGGCAACAACCACGCCTGGTTTGAGGGCAACAACGTTGTTGCCATCATCCCATTGCTCCCTTGCCTGTTCGAAGGCGTCACCTCCAGTCTGGACCACCCTCAGTTCAGGCAACCCAAGAGCGTCCTCAACGACTTCGATCCACCCCTTCGTCTCAAGAACGACGTCGAGGCCCTTGTCTGACGGGTAGTAGCTGACTGCCTGGATCGAGTCGATGACTGGCTGATACACCGTCACGAGATCGACATCACAAAAGGTGAAGACAGTATCGAGATGCATCGAAGCCCTGTCCGCCGGCATCTTCGCAACGATTACCCGCTCGGCTGCCCCCTCGTCGAACAGCCGCTTTGCAACTTGACCGACAGCCTGATAGGTGGTGCGCTCGCCCATACCGATGAGCACGACACCCTTGCCAATCGGCATCACATCGCCGCCCTCGATCATGGCGCTTCCGCGATCATCGTCCGGTGGATCACCCCACCAGATCTTGAACTCGCCGTTCGCAAGTGCGTTCCGAAACGACGGGTGGAACTTGTAGATGGCCGCGAGGTGGAGCGTCTCTTTGCGCCTTGCCGGCCAGAACATCGGATTGAGGGTCACGCCACCGTAGATCCAGGACGAACTGTCTCTTGTAAAAAGTTGATTCGGAAGTGGAGGTATCGCAAATTCCGTCTCTCCCCACGCCCGCGACGCCGACAGACCAAACTCCGGTGGCATCTCACCAACCGTGAGCCCTCCAATGAGATGGCGAACCAACGTTTCGCTGTCAAGCTCGTCCATCCAATCACGAAGTTCGACCGCGCCGAGGACACCGACTTCGTCCGGGGTCAGCTTGCGATCAAGAACGTAGGCCCGTCCCTCGGGCTCGGACACAACCTCTTCGAGCAGCTTGTGAACGTGCATCACCTCGATGTCAAAGTCGCCTCGCATAATTTCGACGAAGGCGTCGTGCTCACGACGAGCCTTCTTGGCCCAGATGACATCTTCGAACAGGAAATCGGCGGCGTTTGTGGGGGTAAGCCGTCGCATTTCCAACCCTGGACGGTGGACGATCACCTTCTTGAGATCACCGACTTCTGAGAACACACCAAAACCTGGCACGCCAGCTCCTCGCTCGTGTGACGCCACCCTACCGACACCGGGCGACGCGACGGAGCCAACATGCCAATGGTCTCGCCCGTAGTGTCGCCCGCCGTCAAAGCTATCCTGAGACATTCCACCAGCGCCACCGGTATCACGCTGGCGTGACTCGCGACCACTTGAAGGGACAGCAAAACCCGTGACCTCGAACCTGACTGGAAGATCCTTCGTCAAGGAGATCGATTTCGAACCGGCCGAGCTTCTGTACCTGCTCGACCTCTCCTCAGACCTCAAGGAGGCCAAGCGATCTGGGACGGAGACCAGACACTTGACCGGCAAGAACATCGCACTGCTCTTCGAAAAGACGTCAACACGCACCAGGGCCGCATTCGAAGTCGCTTCCTTCGACCAGGGAGCCCATGTGACATTCTTCGATCCATCGGGATCACAGATGGGTCACAAAGAATCGATCGCAGACACAGGACGCGTAATCGGTCGCATGTACGACGCTATCCAGTACCGAGGGAATCACCAGGCAGACATCGAGGAGCTCGCAGCACACGCGGGCGTGCCGGTGTACAACGGGCTCACCAATGAGTGGCATCCAACCCAGATGCTGGCCGATTTTCTCACCATGCACGAGGCATCTGGGAAGCCGTACAACGAAATCTCGTACACATTCTTGGGCGATCTGCGATTCAACATGGCGAGGTCCCATATTGTGACAGCAGCGTTGCTCGGGAGCGACCTGCGGCTTGCGGGCCCAGCCAATCTCGGTCCTCCTGCCGATGTACTCGCCCTTGCAGCGGGGATCGCTGAAAACACCGGAGCGAAAATCACGGTCACCGATGATCCGGAAGCAGCGGTTGATGGCGTCGACTTCGTTCATACCGATGTGTGGGTGTCGATGGGCGAGCCGAAGAGTGTGTGGGAGGAACGGGTATCGTCCCTCAAGCCGTATCAGGTCAATGCACAGCTCATGGAATCGACAGGGAATCCACTAGCGAAGTTCATGCATTGCCTCCCTGCTTTCCATGACACCAACACAGTCGTCGGGGCTCAGATGATGGAGCACACCAACATGCCTGACGGCCTCGAAGTGACACATGATGTGTTCGAGTCCTCTGCGAGCATTGTGTTCCCACAGGCAGAGAATCGACTCCACACCATCAAAGCAATCATGGTCGCCACGGTGGTGTAGGCACCTTTGGGTGTCAATCAACTGGCTACGCCAAGGGGTGGGACCGCACACGTGAATGCTCCACCAAGTCCTCCGCACGAAGGTGTCGGGAATTCGATCTGAGCGGGTTCTGCTTTGCTTCCTTCTGAAGGGTAATCACGACAATTGCTCGGAAGCCGCCCTCTGCGGGATGCGCTGATGACCGGCAATCGACCTGACGGTCAACACCACGAAGAAGAGAACAATCGGAGCAACAGCAATAGTTGCGGAACCGGAAGTATCGGCGTGGTAGCTGACGATCAGGCCGGCAACCACTGAAAAGACACCAATTGCGGCAGCCGTGACCATCATGGCTGGCACCCGCTTGACGACGAGAGCAGCTGTGGCAGCAGGCCCGACGAGGAGGCCAAAGACGAGCAAGGTTCCCACGGTCTGATAGGAACCGATGATCGTGAAGGCGATGAGCCCGAGCAGCGCCCCGTGGGCGAGCACTGGTCTCATGCCAAGGAGTCCCGCCTTCTGCTCGTTGAATGCGAGGGTTAGAAACGGGCGATAGAGCAACACCGTGACGATCACGGAGACCACGGCGAGGACCGCGAGTAGGGCGATGTCCCCTGACGTAACGCCGAGGGCGTTCCCAAAAAGAATCTCTGTGAGATTGCCTGCATAGGAGGCCGTTCGCGAGATGAGGATGACTCCGAGTCCAAGCATCCCAACGAATAGCAAACCGATGCTCGTGTCCTCGGAGAACGACGTTTGGCGGTGGACCAAACTGATTCCAACCATCATCACGATCACCGCGAGTGACGCCCCAACAAGGACGTTGAAGTCGAGCAGGATCGCCAAAGCGATCCCAGGCACGACACCGTGCACGAGAGCATCGCCGAGAAACGACATGCCGCGAATGACCACCCAAGTCCCTACGAGGGCCAAGGCCACGGCAGCAAGCGACCCTCCTACGAGAGCCCTTTGCTGAAAAGCAAGTTCAAACGGTGCGGTCAACCATTCCATGACAGCCAACCTACCTCCCGCCGCGAGATCATCGGAGCGCCTCGGCTATCAGCGCCGAATCGATCTCAAGCATGCCGATGAGAGTCTCTGCGCCCGAACCAGGTTGACCGACGGATCCAGTAAACAGCTGAACGACGCTGACCTCCTCCCCCAGTTCGGCTGCGACGGCATCGGCGAGCGCGGTGGAGTCTGTGGTGTCTGCAAAGATCGCGCTGATCCCCTCAGCGCGAATGATCGCGACGAGGTCCGCGAGGTCCGATGAGCTCGGATCCGCCAGGGTTGAGCCCCCAGGGATGACTGTGGCAATCACCTCGAAGCCAAACCTTTCAGCGAAGTACTGCAGGGAGTCGTGGTTAGTGACGAGCTTGCGCCTCTCGCCTGGCACCATGTCCAAGGCACTTTCCATTCTGACAACCGCTTGGTTCATGGTCTCGATATACGCGTCGGCTCGCTCCAACCAACCAACGCTGTCATCAATCCGATCCAGCGCAGCGGCGATGGCCCTCGCCGCGGCGGACGCCCGATCTGGATCCATCCAGAAGTGTGGGTCACAGCCAGAAACCTCGGCGGTCGGATCGCATACCTCAGACGAGCTGTCTCCTCCCAAGGCAATCGGATCGATCGACGACGCCACGCTCAGAACAACTGCTCCATCACCCTGTGCCGCTGCAAACACATCGACCATGTTCTCCTCAAGCCCAAACCCATTCACGATGACCAAGTCCGCTCGACTGATGTCTGCCACCTGAGATGACGACAGTTGGTAGTCGTGGGGATCGACCCCGACAGGTACGAGGACTTGGACCGTTCCGTCGCTTCCAAGAATGGAACCGGCGACATCGCCCCAGATCGTGGTGCTTGCCACGATCGTGATTCCGTCGTCATTCGAGCTCGGCGAGCCAGAGCCGCCACACGCCGAGGCAACCAGCGCAGCGGAGAACATGATGATCATGCTGAGCCTCGGGTTCCATCGATTGCGGGATCGGGCGGTCACGGAGTGGGTTCTCTCTTTCGATGCTATAATGAGAATGGTTATCACTCCTAGACTAGACGGGAATCGGACCAATGACCAACGTGGATCGGCAGATCGAACGTCGACTGGCTGAACAAGAAATCCGATACACCCAAGGTCGACGCTCTGTCGTGGCAGCCCTCGCAGTGGCGGAGGGACCCCTCACCGCAAGTGATCTCCTAGCCACTCTGAAGGGGGACGTCCCCCTCTCATCTCTGTACAGGACTCTTGCGATCTTCGAGGAGGTCGGAGTCGTCACTCCTCATCTGTCAACGAGGGGACTCGCTCGATACGAGTTGAGCGAGTGGCTGACTGGCCACCATCACCATCTTGTCTGCGTCGAGTGTGGCTTTGTGGAAGACGTCGAAGCCCCAAAGACCGAAGAGGATCAGGTTCGGAATCTGGTCAATGCCATTGCATCGATGGCATCGTTCTCGGCAACAAATCATGCACTCGAAATCGAGGGAAGGTGCGTCAGATGCGCATGATCGCAGTCGTCGCGACCGACATCACCCTGGCCTACGGGTCAACAGTCGCGATTGATCGGTCGTCGTTCGAAATTCCCGTTGGCACGGTTACCGCCGTGATCGGTCCAAACGGGGCGGGCAAATCCACCGTGCTCAACGCAATCGCAGGTCTCATGGAACCGGTGAGCGGCACAATCGAAGTACCTCCGATTTCTGGAGACAGGCGTCGCATCGCCTATGTTCTGCAGACGACGAAGATCAACGACGCACTGCCAATCTCGGTCCGCGAAGTCGTCACCATGGGGCGCTATGCGACTGCTGGGCCGTACCGGCGGCTTACTCCTACTGATAGAAAGGCCGTGGATCAGGCCATCGATCGGATGGGGATAGCAGACATTGCCTCGGCTCATCTTCAGAACCTCAGCGGCGGTCAGCGACAGCGAGTTTTCGTGGCACAGGGGCTGGCTCAGGACCATGATCTACTCCTTCTTGATGAGCCTCTCACCGGCATCGACCTCCCGACCGCAACCGCAATCGATGAGGTGATCCACGATGAAACGAGCAGAGGCTGCACCGTTGTCATGACAACACATGACCTCTCAGAGGCTCAATTCGCAGATCACGTCTTGTTGATCTCAAAGAGAGTGGTCGCGTCTGGTCCTCCAGATGAGGTACTGACAAGCGAAAATCTCGTTGCTGCGTACGGCCCCTCGCTTCTCCATGTCGGCGACGGCGGCGAACTGTTTCTCGATGATCCAGCCCATACTCACCTTCCTGGAAGACACGCCCATCGCGAGAGGACGATCCACACAGAAGCATCGCCTTCAGATCTCCATGCCGAAAAGGGCACAACCGACTGAGTCGTCACCTCGAATACCATCGGTGCAGCGAAGCAGAGTCGTATCCCCGCAGGGACAAAGCTTGACGATTGTCGCATCCTCGTCTGGCAAGCAAGACTGGAGCCGTATGGAACCATCGGGATTATCTGAGACGGCAACCAGTCGACAGATTTTGCGTCGAACAGTCATCTTCGTTGTCATTGCGGCGGTCGTCGGTTTCGTACTGTCCTTGTTCGCGCCTCCTGACTGGGAGCAAGGCTCAGGGAGAGTCACGCTTCACATCGGCGGTCTTGATCGTGGGGAACATATCTGAATTCAACACGATTCTCGCGTGGTGCAATTGCGTTGAGGTCCGTAGCCTTCTAGCCAGGCAGATCGCGCCGGGTGAACACGTATCCGGCCGCCGCAAACAGCCCGCCAGCTATAGAGGCCATGACTCCGATGTAGACCCAATTGACTCCGCGCACAAGTGGATTGTCCCCCCAGTAGTAGAACCAAGGAGAGATCTTCGCCCAGCCGGCTAGGTCGGGGGATACTGGGAGCAGCGACGCGACGATGTAGGAAACGGCTGCAATGGTGCCGGTGATGACGATCGATCTCATACGCTTCCCGGTCGCGGCGGTAACCAGCGCTATTGCACCGGTAAACATGATGCCAAGGAACACAAGATGAATTGTTGCCGCCCACACATTGGCCGCTGGCATGTCAATACTGAACACAGCGACCCCACCCCAGGTGAAGAGCCCAATGAGGAATGAAGCGATAGCGACGTGGATGACGATCGCAATTGACTTGTGGGAAAGCATCATGGCGCGACCAATAGGGTTCGATGCGAGCAGACCCACCAGCCGGTCCTCTTCCTCAGCTGCTATCGACCGACCACCATCGATCAAGGCGAGGGCGACAACCGCTCCAGGCGCAAAGATGCTGAACACCTCTGCCGAGATCCACCCCTCCGGGCTCGCGAGGCTCGCGCCACCGAAAAAGTCGTTGAGCCCCTGACCGAGGCCGAACTCTGCCAGTGCAGATTCGAGGGAAGGCATCCACGCCGCAATCTTCAAAAGAATGGCCCAACGAATCGCCGAAGCAGCCGAGCGCCGGCAACCAACGCAGATCGATCGATAGTCAATCCAGTGCGCCAAGCACTCGGCATATCCCGACCCCACTCCACCGAACTATTGTCTCAACGTGCGCACCGTATTTTTCAATGGGCCAATCTGGACTGGGACCGCAGCGACGCCCGCGTGGGTCGCGATCGAAGGGTCCCGCATCGCGGCTCTTGGAGAGGGTCAGCCTCCCGATGGAGAACGATTCGATCTCGACGGGAGGTGTCTGCTGCCTGGGTTCCAGGATGCCCATGTCCATCCGCCAATCGGTGGGTTGGCATTGATACGTTGCGAACTGCACGAAGTGCCCCCGTCGGATTACGCCGAGACGATTGCGAACTACGCAGCGGACAACCCTGACGTTCCATGGATCTTGGGGGGCGGTTGGCCAATGAATGCATTCGACGGAGGCATCGCACGCAGAGAGTTCCTCGATGGCATCGTGCCGGATCGGCCTGTGCGTCTCAACTCCAGTGAAGGTCATGCGTCGTGGGTCAACACGAAGGCGCTTGAAATTGCAGGGATTGGCGCCACAACACCTGACCCTCAGGACGGACGAATTGAGCGCGACCTTGATGGGTCACCAAACGGAACACTTCAGGAAGGTGCGATGGGCCTCGTCGATCGATTCGCTCCGGCTGATACCGTCGCCGATGTTCTTCATGCAATCGTCGCGGCACAGGACTATCTCGTCTCGCTAGGAATCACCGGTTGGCAGGACGCGTGGGTTCGCGGTGTCGACCACGACGCCTACCGAACCCTCGATGCCGACGGAAGATTGATCGCTCGCGTCTTCGGCTCATTGTGGTGGGACAGGGAGCGAGGCGTTGAACAACTCGACGAGTTGATCGCCACGACAAAAGAGGGAACACCGAAATACCGGCCAAACGGAATCAAGCTCATGGTCGATGGAGTGATCGAGAATGGCACCGGTGCGGTTTGCAGCCCCTATGTGGGAACCGATGATCGAGGGCTCACCTTCATCGACGCAGAGGCGCTGCGTACCATCGTCCCACGCATCATGGCCGCCGGTATCCAGCCTCATTTTCATGCGATTGGTGACTGTGCGATTCGAAGCGCCCTCGACGCCGTTGAGGCCGGAAATCCGAGCGATGTTGCAACGGTGCGTCCGCACATCGCACACATCCACCTCATCGACCCGGTAGATGTTCCACGCTTTTCATCACTCGGCGTCAGCGCCAACGCTCAGGCCCTGTGGGCCTGCCACGACGACACGATGGTAGATCTGACCATCCCTAGGCTGGGCGACGAGCGCTCCCAATGGCAGTACCCGTTCCGTTCGCTCGTGGATGCCGGAGCCCACCTTGCGGCCGGTTCGGACTGGTCAGTGTCCACCGCGGACCCCTTTGCGCAGATGGCGGTCGCTGTGACACGAGCAACGGCCGACGCGCCGCAACCCTTCCTCCCCGATCAAGCACTGACTCCATCCGAGGCTCTGACTGCGTTCACCGCAGGTTCCGCGTGGGTGAACCACGATGATCGCCGCGCAGGGACAATCGAGGCGGGCAAGGACGCAGATTTCGTGATTGCCTCTGACAATCCCATCACCGCCCCAGACCTGTCGCGGGTGCGTGCTGAGGCAACCTTCATCGGTGGACGAGTCATGTATCAGCGCTAGACGACGACGTTCAGGGTGGTCAGGATGGCTTCCTTTTGAACTGCGACGCTCTGGCGCTCGGTCTCGTTTCACCCAGGCTCTGCGAGGGTGTGAAACGAGTCTTTGAGAGCTGGATAAAGAGACTTGAATGTCCCGTGAGCGCCCTCGTAGGTTGACTGATCTGCCGAGGGTTCGACGACTCTGTCGATCTTGACGGCGCCGGCTGCGGCCTGAGCACAATCACTGAATGCGCCGGCTCCGACTGCGGCAAGCATCGCAGCGCCGTGAGCAGCTCCCTCCGATGTCCCGACAACAGAAATTGGCACACCACTCACATCACTGATTATCTGGACCCACAACGGGCTTGACGAGCCACCGCCCGACGCCCGAATCTCTCCTACTGCGCCTGCCTCGCGCATGAGGTCGACCGAGTCCCGCAATCCGAATGCGACACCTTCCAGGACCGCCCGAGCCATATGTGCAAGCGTGTGTCTGACAGTGAGCCCCACAAAGGCCCCGCGAGCAAGCGGGTCAGGGTGCGGGGTTCGTTCGCCAGAGAGATAGGGGAGGAATATCAGGCCTTCGCTACCAGCCTCAACGGTGCTGGCCAATTGATCAAGCTCGGCAAACGACGCGTGCGGTGCGAGCGCCTCTCGCAGCCATTTGTAACTCCCGGCAGCCGACAGCATTACTCCCATGAGGTGCCACATATCAGGGACCGCGTGGCAGAAGGCATGCAACCTTCCCTCGGGCTCGACCGCAGGATGGTCAGTCGAACCGAACACCACGCCGCTGGTCCCGATGCTCATCGCAAGGAGTCCTGGGACTACCGCTCCGACCCCCACCGCATTGGCTGCTTGGTCGCCTGCTCCGCCGAACACTGGAACCCCTGCGGGGATCCCGGTCGCTTGCGACGCCTCAGCTGACACCCCACCAGTGACGGCGCTTCCCTCGAACGTCTTCGGTAGCCAAGAATGGTCGATACCGAGAGCACCGACCACCTCATCCGACCAGTCCCTCGCCGCCAGATCAAAGAGAATCGTCCCAGAGCCTCCGGCCTTGTCAGTTGCGTACTCGCCGGTGAGCCGCAATCTGACGAAGTCCTTTGGGAGTAGAACATGCCTCGTTTGGTCATACACATCCGGCTCATGGTTTCGAACCCACAGGATCTTTGGCGCCGTGAAACCGGTGAGCGCATCATTCCCTGTGATCTGAATCAGCCGGTTTCTGCCGACCCTGTCTCGAATCTCGTCGCACTCAGCCTGAGTCCGCTGGTCATTCCAAAGGATCGCATCCCGAAGAACATTTCCGTCTCCGTCGAGCATGACAAGACCGTGCATCTGCCCTGTCAGGCCGATGCCGACGACATCAGAGGGAGAGATGCCACCGGCACCAAAGGCAGAGCCGATAGCCGAAACCGCCCCATCCCACCACAGATCGGGTGATTGCTCGGACCAGAGGGGGTGAGGTGTTTCGAAGCTGTAGTGCGACCGGCCGACTGAAACGACAGTGCCGACCTCGTCGATGAGGAGAGCCTTTGTCGCAGTTGTGGATGAGTCGATTCCGAGGAAGTACTTCATTGTGTAACCATCATCATCCGAGCGCCGACGGATCAGCGCGAAGGCTGGCAAGGGCTTCGCTCACACCGACATCGACAAGGGGTATCAGCGCCCAGACCTCGACGTGACGCACGTTTGCTCCACAAGCCAGGTCCACAAGCGGTCCAACACTCTCGAGTTCAATGAAATCCTCGTTCCTGAAGCATTGCATCGACGCGTTCAAGTCGGTGTAGGTCTGCTCATCATCGTGGATTGGCGACCACTTGACGAACAGCTCTCCCTCAAATTCGTATGCAACCCACCCTCGCCGGTTGGCCATCCCAATCTTCGTCTTGGCCTGTCTCACGGAGGCGCTAATTGTGATCATTTCGAGTGCGAAGTCAAACTCCGGCTCGGAAAGAGTTGTGTACGGCCACACCACCACGCTGCGATTCGGGAGGACGGAATCCCCGCTCCCCACCTCGTGTTCTTCCCAGGCCTTGCGATCATGATCACAGTCCTTGGGTTCAACCTCATGGGCGACGGCCTGCGCGACGCCCTCGACCCGACCCTGAATCGATGACTGGGACCAGACGATGACGAAGAAGAACGACTCAAGCGATCCCGTGTCAACCCTTGAACCTCCCATCATCGATGGCTCGGAGTATCTCCTTGAGATCAAGGATCTCAAGACGCACTTCGATACCAGAGATGGCGTCGTGAAAGCGGTTGATGGCGTGTCCCTGACGCTGAAGCGAGGTGAAGTGCTCGGTATCGTCGGCGAGTCTGGCTGCGGCAAGTCTGTGACATCGCTTTCCGTCATGGGTCTCATCCCACACCCAGGCGAGGTCGTTGCGGGCGAGATCCTTTTCAACGGTCGGGACATCGCGAAGATGGGCGTCGAGGACATTCGCAAGCTGCGAGGCGAACACATTTCGATGATCTTCCAGCAGCCAGGCAGCGCACTCAACCCTGTGCAGCGCGCCGGTGTCCAGATCAAAGAGGTATTCCAGCTCCATAGGGATTGGGACAAGGACATCGAAGACGAAAAGGTCATCGAGATGCTCTCCAAGGTTGGCATACCCGATCCCGAGTCAAGGGCAAGGGCCTACCCCCACGAGCTCTCTGGAGGCATGGCTCAACGGGTAATGATTGCCATGGCACTTGCATGTGAGCCTGAGCTCCTCATCGCGGACGAGCCAACAACAGCACTCGACGTGACCATCCAGGCACAGATCCTCGATCTGATGCGGGACCTCAAGTCGACCTCGAACACCGCGGTTCTCCTTATCACCCACGATCTGGGCGTTGTCGCGGAAATGGCTGACAGGGTCGCGGTCATGTACGCAGGCGAGATCGTCGAAGAGACAGACGTACGAACCCTGTTCAGGACCCCGAAGCACCCCTACACCGGAGGTTTGATCGCCTCGATACCGGTACTCGGATCGATCGTCGACACGCTCGAAACGATCCCAGGGGTGGTGCCGAGCCTCATCGATCTTCCGCCCGGTTGCAGGTTCGCTTCTCGTTGCGTTGCACGTCTTCAGCACGAGCTTGAGATCTGCACCAGGGAGATTCCGGATCTCGTGGAGATCGCGAAAGGCCACTCCGTCCGCTGCTTCCTCTATTCCGAAGGCGATGCAGACATCTTCAAGAGGAACGACGGCGCCGCAGAAGATCCGGAGACCACCAATGAGTGAGCGCCCACTCGTTCAGATGTCGAACCTCGTCAAAGAGTTCCCCGTCACGGGCGGCATCTTCCAACGCCAGATCGCCACGGTAAACGCGGTCGCAGGCGTTGATCTCTCTATCAACCGGGGAGAAACCGTCGGCCTCGTCGGCGAGTCCGGATGCGGGAAGTCAACCCTCGGGAGAATGCTCGTCCGATTGCTCGAACCGACTTCTGGCACCATCGTGTTCGACGGAGAGGACATCACCCACATCAAAGGGAAGAAGCTGAAGCCGTTTCGCAGGCGTGCCCAGATCATTTTTCAGGACCCGTACTCCTCACTCGACCCGCGCACCCAGGTCGGCAACTCGATCGCCGAAGGCCTCAAGCTCCACGGCGTGAGCAATTCCGATGAACGACAGGAGCGGGTCACCAAGATGCTCGAACTGGTGGGGCTCGAGGGCCATCACGCCGGCCGCTTTCCCCACGAGTTTTCCGGCGGACAACGGCAGCGGATCGGACTTGCCAGAGCCCTCGTCCTTGAGCCAGATTTTGTCGTCGCTGATGAGCCTGTGTCCGCTCTTGACGTCTCGGTGCAGGCCCAGGTCCTCAACCTTCTCAAGGAACTGCAGTCGGAACTCAACCTGACGCTCCTCTTCGTGGCCCACAACCTTGCCGTGGTCGAACATATCTCGGACCGGGTCGCCGTGATGTACCTCGGACGGATCGCAGAAATCACCGACAGAGAGAGCTTGTACCGAAACCCTCTCCACCCCTACACCGAGGCTCTACTGTCAGCCATACCGATCCCAGACCCCGATCGCCCGAGGAACCGCACGATCCTTCAAGGCGAGGTTCCATCCCCGATCGATCCACCGAGCGGATGCTTCTTCCACCCAAGATGCCCAATCGCTGTCAAAGGACTGTGCGACGTCGAAGTTCCGTCGCTCCAGCAATCAGAGACAAGCGCCGACCACCTTGCCTCATGCCATGTGCGTACGGGAAGCTACAAGCACCAGGACAGCTCGAAGTAGCGGTCCGACTCCGGGTCACGGAGAGCTTCCCAGCAACCCGTGAACGTAGCTACTTCCGAAGGGTAAACAGGGTCGCCAGGATGGCCAGTTCGAAGACGACGTAGAGCGGCAAAGCGAGCATCATCAGGGTGAGTGGATTTCCCGAACCACCACCGCTCCCCCCGGCAACGTTCACGATCACGATGGCAAGGTATCTCGATTCCGGCTCTGATCCATGGCTGTATGCGATACTTCGCTTGACAGCAGCTGTCAGACGATTGCGCTCAAGGCGGTTAGCGCTCCGGCCACTTGGGCCCTCGCGTCAGTCAGATTTCCGGCCGCCAGTCGCTCACGATTGGCGGCTTGTGTCGCGGCCGCCTGGTCGGATCCATCCACCCCCCGAGACTTGAGCCTTGCCTCGGCTCTCGCATCAACTGCAGAGCGAGATGTTTGGAGCGCTGTAATTACGTTGCGGATGGTCTCAGCAGACATTTGGTCCGGGGCAGCTGCCTCGGCGCGATACAGGCTGTTGGTCGCCTTGTCCGTCCGGTCGCTGAGTTGTGCCCATGTCGCAGCGAGGGAGGTGCCTGCCGATGCGCTGGGGTCTGGAATTCCCTCGAATAAGGCATTGCCTCGCCACACGGCGAGGTCATCTGTAAGACTGTCATACAACCAGCGAGCCTGGCTATATCCCTCTCGAGTGTGGTCCTTCCACGTGACGACTGGTGCAGCGGCCGCTGGTAACGGTGTGCTCTTCCGGGATCGACCCATCAGCCAGCCGATCACAAGGAACAAAAGCAACACACCCAACCCAATCCAAATAGCTTCGGCTGGCAAACCCTCGCCTTCGGACTCCGCAGGCTCTTCGGTGCTGGGGGGAGCTGTGCTGGGGGGAGCGGTGCTGGTGGGTTCTGGTGCCTCGGTCGGATCAGGAGATGGTGCTGTCGTCTCTGGCAGGTCGACGGTGGATGTCGTTACGCCGGGTTCGCCCGGTTCCCCTGGCGGTTCTATGCCTTGGCACGCGGCGAGCACCATGGTGAGGACCACGGCGAGCAGGACGAAGCTGAGCAATTTGACGTGTTTCATTTGCGATGTCAGGGGGTCATTGCAACACTTCGGCGAGTTTGTCTGATGGTGTCATGTCTCGGAGGGTCTGTCGAGGGCGTGTGTTGAGCGAGTAGGCGGCCTGGTCGAGGACGTGTTGGGTGTGTTTGGATAGGTCGGTGCCTTTCGGGAAGTACTGACGCAGAAGCCCGTTGGTGTTCTCGTTCGATCCTCGTTGCCACGGCGACTTCGGGTCACAGAAGTACACTTGGACACCGGTATCGATCGTGAATGTGGCGTGCTGGGCCATCTCTTTGCCCTGGTCCCATGTCAAGGATTGCCACAGATGCTCAGGGAGTTTCTTGACTGTGGCGGTGAGGGCGACCCGTACGGACTCTGCCGTGGTGTCAGGAACGTGGAACAGCATCACATATCGGGTCTGGCGTTCCACGAGCGTCCCGATAGCCGAGTTCCGTGTCCCGATGATGAGGTCGCCTTCCCAATGGCCCGGAACAGCACGGTCCTCGACCTCGGCAGGCCGCTGCGAGATCATGACCATGTCACGGATCTGGCCCTTTGTTGACTTCGGTCTGCCCTGGGGGCGGCGCACAGCCCTCCCGGTGCGTAGAGAACGCCACAGTTCGGTACGCAGCGCACCTCTGCCCTGAACAAACAAGGATTGGTAGATCGTTTCGTGTGACACCCGCATCTCCTCATCGTCAGGATATGCATGCACCAGCCACCGCGAGATCTGACCCGGCGACCACCAAAACAACAGTTTCTCCTCAACCGCTTCCCGCAAACGAGGACACTCGGCGAGTTTCCCCGACTTGGGACGTTTCGCCCTCATCCTTGATGCCCGATGCGCCACTGTGGCCCGATACTTCACAAGGCCACCATTGACCTTGACCTCACGAGACACCGTCGAGGGTGCCCTCCCCAACCGACGGGCAATGGAACGCAACGACTCGTTGCGCGCCAGCCCTCTCGAGATCTCCTCCCGATCAGCCACAGACAACCGCAGATCACACCACTCCCGAGACGGCCCAGGCCGCCTCCAACCACCAGACAACAGATGAGCCCTGACCGTCGACGGCGACCGGCCCAGATGGCGGCCTATCGACCGCTGCGACTCACCAGCCTCCCACCGATCCCACAACTCTTCCCGCTCAACACCAGACAACCGTCCCATCGCGCACCTCCATCGAGACAAGTCTCGTCCAAGGTGTTGCAACGACCCCGTGAAATCACCGGCATTATGCGCACCTGCCTCGACAGGCCGTACGTCAGACATGCTGGCGATCCTGCGACTCTGCGCGCTACGTGAAATCGACGCTCGACCAACAACGCGACCAACAATTTTGCCCGATATCGGCTGTTCGAGAAGTACTCAACGAGAGAAACCCTTGCGAAGCAAGGGTTTCCGTGGCACGCCCGGAGGGACTCGAACCCCCAACCTCCTGATCCGTAATCAGACGCTCTATCCAAATTGAGCTACGGGCGCATGGTGAACCGGCATTGTACTGCTACCAGACCGAAGTCGGCTATGGATCTGGTTTGTGGCACTCAACGCGAGCGCGGAACGAATCGCTTCGTTTCTCTCCGGACCACGATGGGAATAGGCTACGCCAAAATCATGTAGGAGGAGTCTTGAACGCGGAACTTCAAACACTTGCCGATGAGTATTGGGAGGATCATCTCGCTGCGAACCCCACCGAGGCGCACATGCTCGGCGACTACCGCTTCATCGACAGATTCGAGCGAGTCGACCGAGCGTCCGAGGACGCCGAAATCGCAACGCTGCGAGGCATCGGCGAGCGGGCACGGGCGATCGACGCATCCTCCCTCTCTTCTGGAGACCGCTCAACGCTGGAGACCTTGTTGTACCAAACATCAACAAAGGCCGCCGTTCTCGAAACTCGACAGCAGGAGTTCGGGCTCGACCCGATCTTCGGCCCACAGGCCGCTATGCATGTCGTCGTTCCCCAGTTGACAATAGATACAGCCGAACACGCCGAAGCGATGATCGACAAGTACATCGCGTTTGCTTCTGTTTTTGATCAGTCAATCGAGCGCCTCCGCGAAGGCCTGGCATCCAACAGGGTGAACGCCGACTTCGCTGTGACTTCGGTCCTTGCACAACTCGATGAATGGCTGGCGACGCCACTTGACGAAGATTCGCTGCTCAAAGCCACACTCCCAGAAGGCTTCACAAGCGAAGAGACCTCCGAATGGCAAGAGAAGATCAAGGCGACGCTTACCGACCATGTTCGTCCTGCCCTCGGTCGGTACCGAGACTTCATTGCAAACGATGTTGCACCACGAGCGAGACCAGACGAACAGGCGGGCCTCTTCGGACTTCCCGACGGCGACCTTGTGTACTCACGACTGATTGAGCGATACACCACATTCCCGATGCAGGCTGGCGAGATTCATCAGGTCGGTCTTGAACAGGTAGCTCGACTTGCTGACGAGTACAGGGAACTCGGGCCCGATGCGCTTGGAACCTCGAATCTGGACGAGATATTCGCCATCCTGCGTACAGACAAGAGCATTACACATACCTCGGGGGCCGAGATCATCGAAGTCTGTGAGGTGGCGTTCGAGCGTGCGAGGGCAGAGATGGGCAACTGGTTCGGCAGACTCCCGGTAAGCGACTGTGTCGTCAGAGAGACATCGCACGGGGCAATTGCGTTCTACTTCCCACCCGCTGACGATGGATCTCGCCCTGGGACGTTCTTCATGAACACATCCGATCCCACCGCATGGGGCCACGCTGAGGTGGAAGGCACAGCGTTTCACGAGGGAATCCCGGGTCATCACCTTCAGATCGCCATCGTTCAAGAAATGGCAGATGCACTCCCAGAGTTCCGAAGGAGCGAATTCATCTCTGCGTACGGCGAGGGATGGGCTCTCTACACAGAGCGACTGTCACGCGAGATGGGTTTGTACTCGGGACCTCTCGCGCTGGTTGGGATGCTCCAGGGCGACTCAATGCGGGCGTGCCGTCTGGTGGTCGATACGGGTATGCATGCGCTCGGCTGGAGTCGCCAACAAGGCATTGACTACATGGTCAATAATTCTCCGATGTCGATGCAACAGGTGGTCGGCGAGATCGACCGATACCTCTCGTTTCCAGGTCAGGCACTCTCCTACATGGTCGGTCGCCTCGAAATTGACCGGTTGCGGACCGAAGCTCGAGCCGCACTGGGTGACCGATTCGACATCAAGCAGTTCCACGACGCCATTCTTGGCTCCGGATCCGTTCCCCTCGGAGAGCTGAATCGCATTGTCAACGAGTGGGTCGCTGCCTCATAGAAGAAGCGGAGCCCGACGCAAGTCGAGGACCGGCGAGGGTCCTCGATTGCTGTGGCGGAGAGGGAGGGATTTGAACCCTCGAGGAGGCTTACACCCCCTATTCGCTTAGCAGGCGAACGCCTTCGGCCGCTCGGCCACCTCTCCAAGTCTCGGCAGGATATCAGGGGAACTGGCTAGGCAGCTCTGGGTCGCTACATGGCGCAAGCCTGTCAATGCGTCGGCCACCTACTCGCCGTTGACCTGCCAGAGTTCCACGTTCCAGGTCAGGCCGGAACGTGACCCGTTGTGAGTAACACCGGTGACGACGTCAGACCAGAAGGCGGCATGAGATGACCGATGGAACAAAGGGATCAACGGCAGCTCGGCTGCGAGAATCTCTTCAGCTTCGCCGACGAGATTCTCAAACTGGTCGGCGTCGAATGTGATTCTCGCCTCGATCACGATCTCTGAATACCGTGCAAGGGCGTCAGCATTGGCCGCCGATCCCCATGATGAGTATGACCCAGGGACATTTGTTGGATCGAAGAGCTCAAGGAGCTTCATGGTCTGCCCGTAGCCGCCGTCGTTCTCCCATGCCCACATTCCAAGGTCGTAGGTTCCACTCGGAAGAACGTCGTTGAAAAACACAAGCGAGTCCATCAAGTTCGTTTCGTACGCCACACCAATGGCGGCGAACGCCGCAGCAAGCTCAGCTGCAAGAAGGGGCCTATCAGCATCGTTGATCGTGGTTGACAGGACCGAACGAGGTTCATTGACGGCCTCAAGAGACGACACCAGAGAGCGGGACTCCGTCGAGTTGAAGGGATACCGATCGAACGCCGAGGGGCCGACCGGGATGAGAAGGCCCGGTATCGCGGCACTCCAAGGAACCCCCGTCGATGTCAAAAGGGTCTCACGATCAATAGACCGTGCAATGGCTGCCCTAAACGAGAACTCGTCGTTGAACGAGGCCTCATTGGCCACAGCACGCCCTTCCCCGAAATTGAACGTGACATGCTCCATGAATGGTGTGGCTGCGACCTGAAGTTCGGCGCCGTCCGACTCCAGGTCAGCGACACGACTGACCGCGTCTGCGGTCTCTGGCAATCGCGTGACGTCCACCGTTCGATTGGCAAAGGGCCCGACCGGATCGTTGGCGGACTCTACGAAAGAGATGGAATCGACATAGGGAAGCTGGCGACCAGCCTCATCGGACTTCCAGTAGTTCGGGTTCCGCACGAGGGACATGAGATCACCGCCTTCAACTCTGAAAGGTCCCCCGGATGGCCACGTAGCGGCATCAGAGGTGGCAATATCTGTGCCGGCAAGTGCATGTGACGGAAGGATGATCCACAGCGCATCTTCAAAGCTGAGCGACGGTTCAGCAAAGGTCACCCAGGCTATCTGGTCGACCGAATCGGTTGAGACCACACTTGCCATGACAGGATCGACGTTCGGATTTCCAGCGGAAGCGAGGTCGCGCATCGCTTCGGCCGTAAACGCGAGATCGGCTCCAGTCATGGGAACGCCGTCGCTCCATGTTGCTCTTCTCGCAATCTGGTACTGCACGGTCATCGTCCCATCTTCGTTCGTTTTGATTCCGCCGTCGTAGCTTGTTGGTAGGGCCGTCACATTGTCCGGGATCCGCTCCCAGGTGAGAGGGTCGATGTCATACACAGTCGCCCACACCGCGTTGCCAACAGTTCTGGCGGCTTCGAGGGCGCCGGGATCGAACGGGTTCAGCGTCGTCGGCGTCGCATCAATGCCAACCGATATGTGTCCCCCGAAGCCGTCGGGAGGCAAACTCAGGGTGGATGACGTTATTGATGGGACGGGAACACCGTTGGCGGCGGTTGTTGTCGGCTGAACTCCATCGGCAGGAGTACATGCGGCGATCAGCAACGCAAGGCACACGAAGGTTGACGCGAGTTTGGGCATCGGGACAGGATACCGAGCCGCAGGAGAGAGGCCGAGAGTGTGGGACTCCTCGCGCAAGACGGGCACCAGTGTGGTCGTAGGCTTGGCGGATGGCAGACGACCACGGCACCTCCCCGAACCCGCTCCCAGCGACGGCAACCGGCACCAACCGCGAGGCTTTCCGTCGCTCCGAGTGGGGTCTACTCGCCGGCATCGCTCTTATCTGGGGATCATCGTTCCTGTTCATAGACATCGGGCTCGATGCGTTTCAACCAGGGGTCGTAACCCTTGCCAGGGTGGGTCTCGGAGCGATAACTCTCTCCCTCTTCCCGAGATCGAGGAAGCAAATCGAACCAGAACACCTCGGGCGGATAGCAGTGCTTGGCATCATCTGGCTTGGGATTCCAATGATCATCTTCCCTATCGCACAGCAGTGGATCGACTCGTCCGTCACAGGGATGCTCAACGCGGCAGTGCCTATATTCAGCACAATCTGGGCAACGATCCTCCTGCGAACATTCCCAGGGTGGAAACAGACACTCGGAATCGGGATTGGCTTCGTTGGTGTCCTGGCAATCTCGATTCCAGAACTCGGCGGCTCCACGGCAGAAGCTCTTGGGGTGGGGCTCGTGCTGCTCGCGGTCATCCTGTATGGGCTTTCGGCAAACCTTGCTGTCCCACTCCAACAACAATATGGGGCTCTCCCTGTGTTGTTTCGTGCCCAACTTGTAGCCCTGATCATCATCGTTCCGTACGGGTTACTCCAACTCAACGGGTCGACATGGGCATGGGACTCTGCGCTTGCAATGATTCCTCTCGGCACGCTCGGCACAGGACTTGCCTTCGTGTTGATGGGCACGCTCTTTGGGCGAGTCGGGGCGGCACGGGGATCAATTGCGATCTACTTTGTGCCGATCGTCGCAATCGCTCTCGGTGTTGGGATCCTTGACGAGAACCTACACCCCGCCTCAATCGTCGGCGTCGGCTTGGTACTGGTCGGAGCATGGATCGCGTCGCGAAAAGAGACGTGAATCGACTCGATTCTCCTTCTGTGGGCTCCAGCCCCCCGTTTTGATGGTCCGCCAACCCAGGGTACGCGAATTAGGTGTCGAGGATTGTGAGGACGCCGCCGAGCCATTCGATTGATTCGATAGTGATGGGGTCCACTACGAGTTGGATTTCGTGCATGCCTGCATCGGCGAATTCCGCAAGTTTCTCCGCCATCTCCGTTTGGCTGCCGCCAATTGAAACTGAGGTCGCCCGGTTGGGGCTCCCAAGAGACTCGTGGGAACCCTCGGGGGTCCGAACGAGCACGGTGACGGTTCGCTCGATCGAGGTGCCTGTGACTCCGGCGGCCCGACACGCATCGTCAATCTTGGCGTTTAGATCCGCCGCACCGGTGTGGGTGTTTCCGTACCACGAGTGCCATCCATTCCATATCTGCACGTGAGGCAATGCCGCAGCCAGGACCCTTGGGCCCTCTGACCCGATCATGAGGGGGATGCCTTCCGGTCGAGCCGGAGGTGCAAGCACGCAGTCACTCACTTTGTAGTACTCGCCCTCAAAGTCGATCTCTCCGACTGTGAGAAGTGTGCGGATGATCGTGAAAGCTTCTTCGAATCTGCTCGCCCTGTGGTCGAAAGGAAACCCGAAGGCGTCGTACTCGATCCTGTTCCAGCCGGCGCCAAGTCCGAGAATCAGGCGTCCATCGGAGATCTCATCGACTGTCGCTGCCTTCTTTGCGAGCATGGCTGGATTGTGAAACGAGGTCGCTGCAACGAGTGGGCCGAGCTGCACACGCTCGGTCACTGCGGCGAGCGCTGCCAAGGTCGACCATGCCTCCCACGGACCCGTCACACCCTCTTCGGTCCTATACAAAAGGTGATCGCCGACCCAGAGAGAGTCGAACCCAACGGCCTCAGTCGCAAGAGCCATGTCCCGCAGCTCGGGCCACGGTACGAACCGCTCGACCTCGGGGAGTTGCACTCCGACTTTCAATGGTCGTGTCATGTGACCTCGCTACGCGTTGTCGCAGTTTTCATACCCAGCGTTCGCAGCTGGGTCTGGAACCCTCTCTGCAAACTTGTTCGCTTCGTGTGTTGGCGGAGGGAGTGGGATTCGAACCCACGGAAACTTGCGCCTCGCTGGTTTTCAAGACCAGTGCCTTCGTCCACTCGACCATCCCTCCACCCTTCAGCATATTGAGACAGGCGACTCAATTGGACCCGACCCCGATGCCTTGATGGTCTAGGAAACAACCTGCACTTCCAGCCGTGCTGCTGGTATCAAGCACCTTGGGACCCCAGAAACGCGAAAGAGGACGCCACGTGGACGCCCTCTTTCAAGCAATTGTTGTCGCTTAGGCGAGCAACTTGGCTTTCTGAGCTGCAAACTCGTCGCCCGTAAGGACGCCCTTGTCACGCAGGTCTGCGAGCTTCGCAAGCTCATCGGCAGAGCCGCCTGAACCAGCCGCGTCCTTGATGTAGTCGCGTGCCGCCCGCTCATTGGCGGCGGCCGCTTGCATCGAGCGCTCGTTCATCTCGCCACCGTTGGCGATGATGTAGACCAAGACACCGAGCCACGGGAGGAAGACGACGAACAGGATCCAAATTGCTTTGACCCCGCCGTTCATGTCCTTGTTGCGGAAAATGTCGGCGAAGATTGAAATTAGCACCCAAATCCAGATGACGAACAAGAAGAACATCATCATGCTCCAGAACAGGCTCAAAATTGGCGCTTCCATCTAACTTCCTTCGTTTACGACCGAAGGCTCGTTTCGCGTCCGGCTCAGTGCCCGAAACCCTACCGGAATCGGTGTTCCAAAGGCGCAGGACATCGCTGGCCTGTCGTCAAACTGGCGGAGGGGGAGGGATTTGAACCCTCGGGACCTCGAAAGGCCCAACGGTTTTCGAGACCGTCACATTCGTCCGCTCTGTCACCCCTCCAAGAGCCGAGAGTGTAGGGGCAGGGCGTCTACCGTCTACCGTCCACCGTCCACCGTTTTTGACTGAAGGATGCGACAGTCCTTGGTCACAGCGTGGCCTGTGCGGGCCACCCTCCTGGCTCGCAGACTCGCCCGTCCTCCCTCAAGGGAGGACAGAAGAAGTACCAGTGCCACTCTCCTCTTTCGAAGGACACGCACCACAATCGGTCCCCCTTTCAAGGGGGACGGCAGAGTGAGGGACGAACGATGCAGGGGGATGACACGGCCCCACCTCGCTGGCTGGCCTGTGCGCGCCACCCTCCTGGCTCGCAGACTCGCCCGTCCTCCCTTAAGGGAGGACAGAAGAACGACCCGTTCTGGCCTGGAAGCTGAAGCAGGAAAGCCACACGGCCAGCGGTAGGCGGTAGGCGCCTACCTCTTGGCCGCGAAGAAGTTCTCCAACAGCGATCGGCACTCTGCTTCCCTCACTCCTGCAACCACTTCCACAAAGTGATTGAGTCGTTCGTCTTGGGGAATGTTGAACAGCGACCATACGGCACCTGCCTTCAGGTCGGCTGCACCGTAGACGATGCGATCAACCCGGGCCCACACCGCTGCCATTGCGCACATGGCGCATGGTTCAAGCGTCACAACCAGGGTGTGGCCTTCGAGTCTCCAATGGCCAAGGGACTTCGACCGCTCTGAGATCACGAGCATTTCGGCGTGCGCCGTTGCGTCACCAAGCTCTTCTCTCCGGTTGTGGTTCAACCCGACAACCGCTCCAGAGGCATCCAGTAGGACCGCGCCAACGGGAACATCTCCATGTTCTGCGGCAGCAGCGGCCTCAATGAGAGCGTTCCCCATAGCCGCTTCGATCGTCGCCTGGGTGTAGGTCGGTACTGGGCTGCTCACTTCTACAATTCCACCTTCTGGAGGGGTCGCATAGTCTGGCCGAGTGCGCACGCTTGGAAAGCGTGTATACGGAAACGTATCGAGGGTTCGAATCCCTCTCCCTCCGCCAAGCCCCGGTCGTTCGGGCGAAACCTGTTTCTCATTGCTGTGGTGAGCCGATATCGGTAGGTGGTCGGGTTGCGACGTTGACGGTAGCCGTTGTGACAGCGAGCGTTACATCAGTCGAACCTTCTTGGGTTCGAATCCCTCTCCCTCCGCCACCCACAACCGCCAGATCGAAACACGATCGTACCCGTGGTAGAGGGCTGGTGCTGCCTGTTCACTCTCCACGCTCGATGTCCGCTCACCTCCAGTACCATCTCGTCACCGTGCTAGGTGGGGCGCTAGGGGTGCCCTGAATCCGAAAACCTCTTCATGCGGAGCTGAACTCCCCGCCTGAGGGTGCAAAATCGGTGGGTCTAGCGCTGGTTCGATCGATGTTGAATACGAAGTCCCGATGCGGCGAAGCGTCGTGAACTGGGTCAGGTCCGAAAGGGAGCAGCCCTAAGCGATTCGCTCCGGGTGTACCGGGGTCGCTTCGGACGAGTCGATCGACCAGGACGCGCCATAGGTCGAGCATTCGAAGGCGGGGGCACGGTATTTTTCAGATGACAGACAGCAGACCGCTCGGCTGCGTCTCGCTTACAGATGACAGATCACGGATTACCGAGCGCCCGCGCACTGGAGCCTTCGGTCCTCTGTCCTCTGCCCTCTGTCCTCTGCTTCTCCAGCAGGGCAGCCCAGACGAAACCCATGGGGCCGAGGCGCCAGGTTTCTAGCAATGTGAGCGAGGTCTTCGCTAGCAACTCCTCTGGCGGAGGATGCTTATCGAGGGTCTTGTGCAGGTAGAGGTACTCCTCGCGAGCGCCCACGGTCATGCCAGCCATCGGGAGCACCACAGATGTCCCCGCCCTGTGGATTCGGCTCTTGAACCTTCCCTCCGGTCGACCGAGATCGATGATTCCTGCCAATCCACCAGGCTTGAGCACACGAGCAACCTCTTGCATCGTCTCATCAACCGAATCGAGGTTTCGGAACACATAGGCCGAGAACACAGCATCAAACGTTTCATCCGCAAAAGGGAGCTGTTCACCAACCGCTACGACTCTTGCGGCAGCGTTGTTGTGAGCAATCATCTGAGGAGCTGGATCAAGTGCAACGATTTCCCTCGGCTCAAGAATTTGATTCGCTGCCCCTGTGCCTGCCCCGAGATCGAGCACCCGACCTTGAGGCAGTCGCGACACCACGGTTTGGCGCCACTTCTGATCCTGACCGAGCGACAAGATTGCATTCAACCTGTCATAGCGGTCAGAAATGTCAGCAAAGACGGTGCCGTTGCTCATCGAGCGCGAAGTGTGTCAAAACCCGTGTAGCGAACCAGAGCGTCCGGGACTCGCACGGCCCCGTCGGCAAGCTGGTGGTTCTCCATCAGGGCGATAAGGGTGCGGCCAACGGCGACCGCGGTCCCGTTGAGCGTATGGACGAGGGCGTTCCCCGCTTCGGTACGATGCCTGATTCTGAGTCTTCGGCTCTGGTAGTCGGTCGTGTTGGACGTCGAAGTGACTTCCCGGTAGCGATTCTGAGACGGAAACCAAGCCTCTATGTCGTACTTTTTCGATGCAGACGAACCAAGATCGCCAGCAGCCACATTCACAACCCGATATGGCAATTCGAGACCAGCGAGCAGTTCTTCCTCTCGTTCAAGCAAGAACTCGTGCTCCGCCGCACTATCGGCCGGCCCCACGAACGAGAACATCTCAACCTTGTCGAACTGGTGCACACGAAAAATCCCCCTGGTGTCCTTGCCGTATGTGCCGGCCTCTCTCCGAAAGCACGTCGAATACCCGGCGTATCGGACTGGCAACGCTCCTTCATCAAATATCTCATCGGAGTGGAATGCGGCGATCGGTACCTCAGACGTTCCAACCAGATAGAGGTCATCTGCGGGTATCGAGTACACCTGCTCGGCGTCACCAGGGAAGAAACCCGTTCCCACGAGGGCACTCTCGCGAACGAGGACCGGTGGGATCATTGGTATGAAGCCATGGGGCATGAGGGCATCCATCGCATAGCGGACAAGTGCGAACTCGAGAATCGCAAGATCGCCCATCACAAAGCCGAAGCGTGAACCAGAAACCTTCGCGGCTCGCTCGACGTCCAGCACCCCAAGAGCAGCTCCGAGTTCGACGTGGTCCTTTGGCTCAAATGAAAACCTTGGAGGTTCCCCGACCTTCTTGATCTCGACCGCATCGTCTTCTTCGATTCCATCAGCAGCAGTCGGATCTGTCATGTTGGGAAGGAGAACCCACGTAGCGTTGAACTCCTCATCGAGCTCGTCAGCCTCCAAAACCAGTGCCTCATACGCCTGGGACAGCTTTGAGGCGCTCTCAATTGCCGCGCCCTTCTCGGCGCCTTGGAGCTGCGCAATCGACTTGCCAGCCGTCCTCTGCTCAGCCCGAATGTCCTCAGCCTTTGAACGAATCGCCCGACGCTTCTCGTCGAGTTCCACGAGTGCGTCGAGGTCAAAAGAAGCGCCGCGCCTCGATAATGAAGCTTCTAGTGCGTCACGCTGGGTTCTGAGAAGGTCGATGTCGATCATGTGTCAAGCAGGTTACCTACCGAGGGCACGATCAACTGCCGCCAACTCCTCTGGCGAAAGAGTTTCATCGCCTCGCCCTCCCGAAACCTGCTTTGTAAAGAACACGGTGGAGTCACGGGCTACAAGAAGCGTGATCACAAGCCCATCTCCACGCTGACTCAAGAGGGCAACGGACCGCGACTGATTGCCAGCGATGTTGCCGAAGGCGTCATAGGCGACAACCCCTATGTAGCTGATGGCGTAGGGAAGTCGGCCTTCGAGCGTCGAGACTCGACCTTCGATCTGAGCTACAGCAGCAGCGTTTGCTGAGGACGTGGCTGTGAGCGATTGGAGGAGGCCAACCAGATTTCCATCGGCTGGCACAGAGTCCAACTTGCGACGCATCGCTTGAACCTGGACCACAGCGACAAGCGCAACAACGATTGCTATCACGGCAGTCACCAACGCTGCGTCGATCATGCATCCTCGTTTCGAATAAACGCCATCGTCCAAGTGTTGTCTTCTGGATCGTTGTCCTCTGCGATTGTGACGACCAACTTGACCTGATACAAATCACCGGGCACCACAGAGAGATCGGCAAAGCTGACCGACGATGCGGACCCACCGGCAATCTCGGCCACCACCTGATTGAGTGTTTGAACCTCATTGGTGTCGACGTTGAGAATCTCGAGCACCACGGCGACGTCGACTGCCACCTCGTTCCCAGTATTGGTGATGACGGCGATCACACCAAACGTCTCGAAAAACGGCACCAGAGGCGTGCCGCCTCGATCACTCACGGGCAACGGTTCGAGCTGGCCGGTGACCCCCACGTTGTGATGGGGGGCCAACTCATACGACACCGAGACTCGAATAACAATGTTGAGTGCGTCAAAGAGAAGAGGATCCGACGGTGAGGAGTTCACAAAGGAGATAGGCGGGAACGAGGATGTGTCCACATCCTCGACCGGTTCGGTCAGAGACCCGAGGAAGAGTTCGTACGCAGAGTCGCCAGCGCGAAGTTCATCGAACGCAGCACTCAGATCTGAAGTCGCGACGTCGGCTGCACCGCCGTTCATCAGAGCGAGCACCACCCTCTCGACCTCAGCTACCCCAGAGAGCCACGAAACCGAGGCCGTTGACAACGATCCGTAGGACGCCGCCACCGCCAACGGAACCTCGACATCGAGGAGAGCGTGTGCGTCGGCCGCCAACCGAGAAATGCGTTGGAAACGAGCTATAAGGTCTTGCCTCTGGGTGACGCCGATTGCTGCAATCGCAGATTCAAGCTCCACCGCAGCAGTTGCATGCATCTCTGTGGCTTCGTGAGCGACCGCGAAGAACTCCACGGTTCCTCGCTGCTCCGTCTGACGCGTCACAAGGAACGCGATGGAGGCGACAACCGCGACAAGGGTGACGATGATCAACAACCAGCGGCGCCGTCTGAAACGACGATCTGGTCGGTAGGCCCGATAGGTCATGGGTGGGCGAGGAGGGACTTGAACCCTCACGAGTGTTACCTCACAGGAACCTGAATCCTGCGCGTCTACCAATTCCGCCACTCGCCCAATGGTGCGAAAGGCTACCACGAGCGCGTGGTAGCGCCCTTGGGACGGTCGACATCCACATGGCCCAGAATCGGACGTGCTTCGTACTATCCGAGGCGTCTCATACAATCAGCACATGAATCTTGCACGCGGCCTTGAAAGGCGACTTGAGAACCTTGTCGACGGAGCAACCGCATCCGTGTTCAAAGGCCGCATGCACCCCGTGGTGATAGGAAGCAAGGTTCTGCGCCAACTCGACTTTCTCGCCGAAGAAACCCCGGCCGGCCCGCAGATCCCCAACGACTTAGTCGTGTCTCTGAACCCCCTCGACGTCGATCCAGAAACCGACAGGGCAGCTCTCATCGCAGAACTCCAGGCCGTCGTGACAGAATCAGCTAAGGAGCACGGCTGGCGCATCGTTGGAAAGCCGAGCATCCACATCAAAACTGACGCACAGGTTCCACGCGGGGTGCTTGGCTGTGCGGGAACCGTGAAGCCGGGACCATTGGACCACTGGGCCCAACTGATCGCGGACGATGGGTCAGCGGTACTCGATGTTTCGCTGAACAGAACAATTATCGGAAGGAGTCTCGATTCCGACATTCGTATCGCCAACGAACAGGTCTCTCGCCATCACGCCCTCGTATTCAGGGTCGGGGGATCGGTCAAGATCCGGGACCTCGGGTCTTCAAACGGAACGGCCGTGAATGGAGCGAGCGTCACGAACGCACCAGTGCCTCTCAATCCAGGTGACAACGTAGTTCTGGGAGACTTGTCCTTCACCTACAGACCGGTCACCTGAACTATGCCTGCGTTGTTCTTCAACATCATCAAATTGCTGTACCTCGCAATGCTGTTCCTGTTCCTGTGGCAGGTCGCACGGGCTATCAGGTCGCATATCGGGTCAAACCCCGGAACTCGTTCGGACGGTTTCGCCGCAGAGGTTGTTGTCCTCACCGGCGGAGGAAATCCAGAACGCATCAGGCTTCGACCCCAGGGCCACGTTTTTGGTCGTTCAGATGAAGCCGACATCCCAATTGACGACCCGTACGCCTCCGAGTTTCATGTCAGAGTCGGCCTCCAAGATGACAAGGTGATTGTTCATGACCTCGGATCGACGAACGGCACCTACATAAACGGGCGTCGGGTCACGAACCCGACAACCGTCGTAAGAGGCGATACCGTACAGGTCGGCAAGACAATTCTCGAGGTGCGATGAAGTATGTCTGGGGATCCGGGACCGACACCGGAAAGGTGAGAGATCACAACGAGGATTCGCTGTACCCCCAAGAAGGAGGGAAGGGCGAGGGTCCGGTCGTGCTCATGGTCGCAGACGGCATGGGTGGTGCTGTTGGGGGCGAGGTCGCTTCGCGCCTGGCAGTCGAAGCGGCATCGAAACAGGCACCAGACGAACCCATCGACCCCTCCGTCAGAATTCTCGCAGCCAACTCCGCCGTCATCCTCGCCACTGAGGAAGATCGCTCGCTCACCGGCATGGGGACGACCATGACACTCGTCCTGCTTGGCAGCAACGGAACGGCCACCTTCGCCCACGTTGGAGACTCGCGGGGCTATCTCCTGAGGAATGGTGTTCTGACACAAGTCACCACCGATCACTCGCTCGTCGGTGAACTTGTCGAACTCGGAAAAATCACAAAAGCGGAGGCGAGGCATCACCCCCACCGCCACCTTGTCACACAAGTTCTTGGCCTAGGACCAATCACCGTTGACGAAACAGAAGTCGAGCTTGAGCCTGGGGACCGCATCCTGCTCTGTTCGGATGGGCTGACCGACATGGTCTCCGATATCATGCTCGAAGAGATTCTTAAGGCGGGCGAAGGCGTTGATCCAACCGCATGGGCTCTGATAGAGCAAGCCAACTCAGCAGGAGGCGTCGACAACACGACCGTTGTCGTGATCGACGCATCTGAATGAGCCGAGCTGCAGAAGGTGGGCTGATTCTCGCGGCGGCAATTCTCGCTGCCATGGGTGTGGCCATTGTCGAGTTCACCCGAGGTAGCTGGCTCGATGCCCAGGTAGCCGTCACCCTCATCTCGTTCGTGGTCTCATTCGGCAGCATCCACCTTGCGGTGAGGAGATGGGCACCGAACGCCTCATCCCTGCTGCTTCCGACCACGGCGTTCCTCGCCGCACTCGGGTTCGTTGAGATCTACAGGCTCGACGGTCACCTTGCCGCGATCCAGCGTTGGTCGTTCGTCATTGCAGCCGCGGGAGCAGTCGGTGTCCTCTGGCTGTTGAGAAACACCGGTGTAGGCGTGCTGCGGCGGTACCGCTATGTGCTACTCGCCGCTGGTGTGTTCTTCCTCATGCTGCCACTTCTCCCCGAAAGCTGGCCGATTCACGGAGCCGTCGTCAACGGGTCGAGACTGTGGGTCAGAGTCGAGATACCAGGGGTCGTTCGTGCACTCAGTTTCCAACCTGGAGAAATTGCAAAGGTGCTGATCACCGTATTCCTCGCTTCATACCTCGCCGAGCGATCGGAGGCGATGTCCACCGTTGACCGTACGATCGGAAGGTTCAAGGTCCCAGAACCAAGACACCTAGGACCGGTCGTCATCGCGGCAGGATTGGCTTTCGTCGTTCTGATCTACCAAAAGGATCTTGGGGCTTCCCTCCTGCTGTTCGGTCTGTTCATCGGGATGCTGTATATCGCAACGGGGCGGTCCTTCTACGTGTTTACTGGCGGAGCCATAGCGACGCTTGCCGGAGTGGCCGCGTACAACTCGTTCGCGCATGTACAGCGGCGAATCGACGCATGGCTCGACCCATTCGGCCAATTCGCGGACGCCGGATATCAGTCGGTCCAAGCTTTGTTTGCTTTGGGTTCCGGTTCGCTCACAGGCTCCGGGATTGGACTCGGGAGGCCCGATCTCATCCCAGCGGCCGAGACTGACTTCATATTTGCCGCGGTAGCTGAGGAAATGGGACTTGCCGGCTCACTAGCCGTCATCGCAGGGTTCGCTCTCCTCGTAGCCGCAGGGTTCGGAATCGCGATCAGGTCGCGGGATCTTTTCCGAAAGTTGCTCGCTGGCGGACTGACAATCGTGATTGCACTTCAGGCCATCATCATCCTTGCCGGAGTGCTTCGCATGATGCCGATTACCGGTATCACCCTCCCGTTCATGTCCTACGGAGGTTCATCCCTGCTTGCAAACGCCGTGATAATTGCGCTGCTACTGCGCGTTTCGGATGAGGAGCACGCATGAACGTCGCCCTGAGACGAGCCGCGTATGCCATGTTTGCCGTGTTCTTACTCCTTGCCGCAACAACAACGTATGTGCAGGCAATCAACGGACCTGAATATCGAGACGACCCGCGCAACCCCCGCGTCATTGCGTCACGGACAGGTAAGGAACGCGGCCCAATCGTTACGTCGGACCGAGTTGTAGTCGCAGTCTCGAAGCAGTCATCGACCGACCTAACACAGTTCCAACGGGAGTACCCCTTCAGTGACCTGTACGCACATACCGTCGGGTACACATCCGCACTCTTTGGATCACGGGGGTTGGAGAGCACCCACGGGTCCGACTTGACTTCTGACAGGGACTCAACGATCTCTGGCGTCCTCAACGGGATCCTTGGCGGAGACACTCGACCACGAGGGCTCAGACTCACGATCGACCACAGCCTTCAAACCATTGCGGCCGAGGCCCTCGGTACACAGACAGGTGTGGTGGTTGCGATCGACCCGCACACCGGAGCAATCCTGGCTCTGGTGTCATACCCAAGTTTCGATCCGAATACGCTCATCGGACCGAACGCAGGGCAGGCAGGCCTCGCTCTCGAAAACGACCCAGATGAGCCACTCCGGAATCGCGCTACTGACGAGACGTACGCACCAGGATCCGTGTTCAAGATCATCACGACAGCTTCCGGACTCGATACCGGTCTGGTCAGTCCCTCGAGCGAGTTCGACGACCCGGTCGAACTGGAACTACCAGCCAGCCAATCAACCATCAAGAATTCTGATGGCGACGTGTGCCGCAACGGGACACAAGTATCCCTTGAGTACGCGTTCGTGCACTCGTGCAACACAACTTTCGCGCAGCTTGGCATGGACATCGGGGGCGCACAACTGGGTGAGGCCACGGATCGCTTCGGATTCAACGAGGTCGTGCCATTTGACCTCCGTGTCCTTGCAAGCTTCTTTCCAAGCGATGGAAGCCTTGACGACAACCTCCCTGCAACGGCTCAGTCAGCCATTGGCCAGAGGGATGTCCAAGTCACACCACTGCTGATAGCCATGTCGGGAGCCGCCGTTGCAAACGCTGGGACCATGATGACCCCATACCTCGTCTACGACATCTTCACTTCCGACGGAAACGTCGAATCGTCCACGGTGCCGAATTTCTGGCGCAGAGCCATGAGCCCTGCCACTGCGTCGGTACTCACTGACCTCATGGAACAGGTTGTGGTCTCAGGAACGGGTCGCAAGGCTGCAGTTCCTGGAATCAGGATCGCAGGAAAGACTGGCACTGCAGAACGATCGGGACAGCCGCCAGACGCGTGGTTCGTTGGATTCGGACCGGTGGAACCGCTAGACGGCGAGCAGTCGATCGTGGTCGCGGTGCTGGTCGCGTCGGGCGGGGAATTCGGAGAATCCGCAACAGGCGGCAGCGTGGCCGCTCCCATAGCCCAGAAGGTGCTCGCGGCCTTCTTCGCTGCCGGCTAGGACCAAACCAGAGGCGTCGCGCTTTGCACGGCATTAACGGGACCGCTGTGTACCCTCCGCCTGTGCAAGATCGCCTACTTTCAGAGCGGTACCGAATCGTCAAACACCTTGCCAGAGGAGGCATGGCTGATGTATTCCAAGCCGATGACACACTGCTGAACCGCTCGGTGGCCGTGAAGGTTCTGCACGCCAATTTCGCCTCGGATCACGCCTTTGTTACCCGGTTCAGACGCGAAGCTCAGGCGGCTGCCAACCTTTCTCATCCGAATATCGTCGCAATCTATGACTGGGGCCAAGATCAGGGCACCTACTACATGGTCATGGAGCTCATCAAAGGCAAGACACTTCGCGACGTTATGCGCGCCGACAGGGCAATCCTGCCGAAGCGAGCCGCTGAAATCGCAGCAGGAACCGCGGCCGCCCTCACCGTCGCGCACCAACACGGGGTGTTTCACCGCGACGTGAAGCCAGACAACATCATGATTACTGAAGACGGAGCCGTCAAGGTCACAGACTTCGGTATCGCCCGTGCCATGAACGACTCAGAAGAACTAACCCGCACGGGGGCGGTCATTGGCACCGCGACCTACTTCTCCCCAGAACAAGCACAAGGACTTCCGGCCGACGAACGCTCCGATGTCTACTCGCTCGGAATCGTTCTGTACGAGATGCTTGCAGGGCGAGCGCCATTCTCTGGAGAGAGTCCTGTAGCGGTCGCCTATCAGCACGTTTCCGAGATGCCGACGCCACCACAGGAAGTGAATGCTGATGTGCCGATCGAACTCGCTGCGATCGCATCACATGCCATCAAGAAGCGTCCTGATGAGCGGTACCAGTCGGCTGATGACATGCGAGCAGACATCCTGAGGTACCTCGGTGGCATGGAACCCATCGCTGCGGGCTTCGCCTCTGCATCCGCAGCCACCGCGATGATTTCCTCGCCGCCAGGCGTTCCCATGAGTGTTGGAGGCGCTGCCTTCGATACCACGGGAACTCGGACATTTGACGCCCCTGCCCAAGAGCGGTCCCAGACCGGGTACTGGGCGGCGGTCGGTGGGTTGGTTGTGGTTCTTCTCCTTGGAATCTGGCTCCTCATGCGGCTCTTGTCTGGCGGTGATACCGTCGCAACCACTGTCACTATTCCCGATCTGGTAGGCGTGCCGGCAGAAGCCGCATTCGCGACCCTGCAAGAGGACTACAACCTCAAGGTCACATCGAAAGAAGAGACAAGCGAGGAGATCGGCGCTGGCAGAGTCACTCGAACCGATCCCCCTGCAGGGTTCGACATCGCTGTCGGAGAGTTTGTCACGGTGTTCGTCTCGATTGGTCCTGAACAGTTCGGCGTGCCGAACCTCCTCAACGAGAACGTTGATGTTGCTCGGGCTCGCATACTCGAGCAGGGCTTCACATTGGGACCAATCACTTACCAACTCACCAAAGACACTGACGAGAACATCGTCATCAACCAGTCACCACCTGGCGGTACACCTGCTGCTCCGGGGACCGCCGTAAGCCTTGTGGTTTCGGCCGGTCCGGCGGCAATAGAAATCCCAGATGTGTCCGGTCGCTCTTCCGAAACCGCAGTACTCGAACTCGCACGTTTGGGTTTCACCAACATCGAAACACTTGACGAGTTCTCACCAGATGTGCTTGCAGGGTTCGTCATTGCGACCAATCCAGCCGCTGGACAGGTGATTCCGAAGGAAGCAACGATCACCGTCATTGTCAGCCAAGGACCAGAGCCGGCCGCCGTCCCTGATTTGGTCGGACGTACACAGAATGAGGCGCGATCGCAGCTGACCGCACTTGGGCTCGTCCTCGTCGTGAGCGCCGATACGGTAGAAGTCCCATTGGCCTCTGGGTTGGTCGGGAGGGTCGCAGAGCAGTCCCCATCCGACGGCGTGTGGGTGGAGGTCGGAACCACAGTTGTCGTAAGACTCGGAGTCGTCCGCAAGGTGACAGTGCCGGATCTGTTCGAAATGAAGTTCGAGGAAGCGGAGAGCGCAGCTGCGGCTCGGGGGCTCGTTATCGAAATCAGCATCGAGGATCCACCTGTGTCGACCCCGAACATCGACCTGGAAGGCAGAGTCGCATCGCAGGATCCTCTCGCTGGGCTTTCCGTGGATGAAGGGTCCATCATCACGGTCATTCTTTATCTTTGGGAAGGCCCGCCACCAACAACAACAACAACAACGCTCCCCTGACCCGAGTACCGGCAATCGTGGACTCCCAGCGGAACATCAACCTCCTAGAGTGGTATGAAGTTAACCAGCGAGACCTACCCTGGAGGCGTTCCGCTGATCCGTATGCGGTTCTTGTGTCTGAGGTCATGCTCCAACAGACACAAGTCTCGCGAGCGATTCCAAGATTCGAATCCTTCATGAGTCACTGGCCGACGATTGCTTCCCTCGCAGCGGCCACAAACCCTGAGGTTCTCGCGCAATGGAGTGGCCTTGGCTACAACACGAGGGCCCTGCGACTCCGTGACGCCGCGATGGCTATTGCCGAATCCGGATGGCCAACGACGCCGCGCGACCTGCAGAAGCTCCCAGGGGTAGGTACGTACACGGCCAATGCCATCGCATCTATGAGCTTCGGCGCACATGTGGCCGCTACCGATACCAATCTGAGGCGGGTTCTTAGCCGGTGGTTTGGCGCTGCGCTCAATGGGGTAGACCTCGTCGAGTACGCAGACGAAGTGGTTGGCGAGCCGGCTGGCACTTGGAATCAGGCCGTCATGGACCTTGGGGCCGAAATCTGCACACCGAAAGCGCCATCGTGTGGTCGGTGCCCGGTTTCAGACTCGTGCGCCGATCCAACCGTCTACGTTCCGCCTGTCAGGCAGTCGAAGTTTGATGGGTCGAATCGGCAACTGAGAGGCGCACTGGTCAGAGCAAGCCTTGCAGGAGACAACTTGTCAGATGCCGGTCGGTCGCTTGGCAGGTCTGACGCGGAAATCAGGCACACGATTGCCGCTCTCGCGGCGGAAGGATTGGTCCCGTTCGACTGATGGTTGGCCGAACAGAGATTGGTTCAACCCATGGCGAGGAAGTTCGCGAGGATGGCCTTCCCATGCAAAGTCATGATGCTTTCGGGATGAAATTGAACGGCCTCGATCGGATACGTCTTGTGACGGACACCTTGGAGCACACCGTCCTCTGAATGTGCAGTTTGCTCAAACACATCTGGGATATCGGTGGCAGCGAGCGAGTGGTACCGCGTTGCATCGAACGGGTTCGGTATCCCATCGAAGATGCCTTTCCCGTCGTGTGTTATCGAAGAGGTCTTGCCGTGTCTTGGCTCCGGAGCCAGACCCACTGAACCACCAAATGCCGCGACCGCAGCCTGAAGACCCAAGCAGACTCCAAGCATCGGGATCGTGGGCCCAAGCGATCTCACGTATTCGATGGAGAACCCAGCGTCCTCCGGCCTACCTGGTCCTGGTGAGATCACGATCCTGTCGGGTTCGAGATCGGCAGCTTCTTTGGGTGAAAGCACATCGTTGCGGTACACGACAGGGTCGGCGCCGAGTTCTCCGATGTATTGAGCAAGGTTGTAGGTGAACGAGTCGTAGTTGTCGAGGATCAGAACCTTCACGAGATGGTGCCGCCGGTGTCAAGCAGGGAGGTGCCGATCCAGTCATAAAAGAAAAACAACCCGACAAGCGCAACGATCACAATCGCTGCGAATAGGGCAATCTTCACAGGCATTGGCCCAGGAAGTCTGAGTATGAGTCGCTTCATACGCCGAGAATAGCTTCTGCGTTCGGCCCCTCGATCAACTCGGCGAACACGACAAGTCGTTGCCGGGAGCTGAACTTTGGATGGCATGTCGTGAGGGTGAGCGTTGCTCCTCCACGGTCCTCGATGACCCACAGGTCCCTCGGGGTGACAATCTCGATACCGGTCACCGAATAGATATGGATGCCGAGCGCTGTCTCGACCTCGATGATGTCGCCCTCAACAAGTGTGTCGAGCTCGTGAAAAGGGGCACCATAGGTGGTCCGGTGGCCAGAAATGACCGAGTTACCTGGCTGGCCAGGAAGGGGCGTACTTGGCATGTGCCCCGCACCTGCTCGCAAGGTACGCCGTGACACTCCCTCCACAACGGCCCAACCCTCCTGGAGTCGCTCGATGGAGGGAATCCTGATGATCGCAAACGCATCACCAATCTCTGGCTTTGCTTCCACGAGAACTGTCGGGCTAGGGACGCCAGGCGTCGGGATGTTCACTGGATCGCCAGGTACGAGCGACCCCAGCGGCGGCTCATAGGGCACTTCCGATATCTCTACATCTGCGAAGTACACCTGGGCTTCGGCAGTCAAGCCAACATTGGCCTGCTGAGCGAAGTAGGTGGTCACAAAGAGCTGTTGGGCGACAAAGCCGAGAATGAACAGCCCAAGACCGATGCTCGTCCAACCAACTCCGCGCACAACCCTTGTCAGTTTTCTGCCACGACGTCCTTCGGCAGGCCTGCCTTGCGCCGTGTTGGCAAACTGCGCCGAGCCCTTTGTTTCGTCAATCATCGTTACGAGAGTACCGGTCGATTCGGTTTGCATCGACCAACATCACCAGCTTCTGGCCATCACTGAACCGTGATCTCGCACTACGATGACCCCATGCCAGTTTCAAAAGGTCGCAAGCAGGCCAACAAGCGCCCAACTCCGCCGTCCCACAAACCGAAAGCCATTGACACGAAGGGACCCTCACCGACGTGGTACGTCGTGACCATGTTCTCGCTCATGGCAGTCGGAGTACTCGTCATTCTGGCCAACTACATCGGACTCTTCGGCGCCACTTCAAATACATATTTGCTGATTGGATTGGTTGGAATCGGAGTCGGATTCACAATGACGATGGACTACCGCTGAGCAACTGCCGGATGACGAGTTCGATGGTTGAAACCCGACAGTCGAGCCAGCTTTCGGAACTCCGAATCGTGCGTCAGATCGCCCGAACCATGTCTTCTCGACAGTGCCGAGGTGGTTCAATCTCTTCACCGATCTGAGCTTCGGATACCGTGAGCGACAGCCCACAGACCGTACACAGATAAGGAACGTCGACATCCTCGACCCTGGAGAGATCGGGTTCCGCCGGCGGGCCTGCCGCAATGAAGCGGGCGCTCCACACCGTCAAGGCGACGATGGACAGCCCAATAAGGACCGCAACGAACACAATCATGCAAGCGACTCGATGATGGTGCCGTTTGCAAGCCCACCACCCTCGCACATCGACTGGAGCCCGTACCGGCCTCCGGATCGTTCGAGTTCGTTCACGAGGGTCGTCATGAGTCGCGCACCAGAGGCTCCAAGTGGGTGCCCGAGAGCAATAGCTCCACCATTGACGTTGACCGTGTCCCAATCTGCTCCGGTTTCGCGGAGCCAGGCAGCAATCACGGCAGCAAAAGCCTCGTTGATCTCATAGAGATCGATGTCTGCATGGGTGAGGCCAGCCTTTGCAAGGACCTTCTCGGTGGCTGGGATTGGGCCTGTCAACATGGTGATCGGATCCGTGCCTGCGAGAGAGAACGACACGAACCTCGCTCGGGGCGTAAGTCCAAGCTCCTTCGCCTTGGCCGCCGAGGTGATCAAGAGTGCCGCGGAACCGTCTGTGATCTGAGAAGAGTTGCCAGCCGTAACGACGCCGTCTTCTTTGAATGCTGGTCGGAGGGAAGCAAGCTTCTCGATTGTCGTCCCAGGTCGGATTCCCTCGTCCCTCGTGAACTGTGTGACGACCCCGTCAGCCTTAATCTCGATAGGAATAATCTCGTTCTCAAACCGCCCCTCTTCGGTCGCCTTGAGCGCGCGAGCCTGGCTATCAAACCCGATACTGTCGAGTTCTTCCCTCGTGATCCCCCACTTCTCGGCGATCAACTCTGCAGACAGCCCCTGAGGAATGAGACTGTCCTGGTACCGCTCGCGAAGTTTCTCGCCAAACGGTTGAGCACCACCCATCGAGGAGCCCATTGGTACCCGCGTCATCGATTCGATCCCAGCGGCTACGACGACGTCGTACGCCCCTGCCATGACACCCTGGGCCGCGAAGTGAACTGACTGCTGGGACGACCCGCACTGGCGGTCAATGGTGACGCCGGGGACCGTTTCTGGCCATCCGGCGCCAAGAACTGCGTTGCGCCCGATGTTGTAGGTTTGCTCTCCAACTTGAGAGACGCATCCCATAATGACATCGTCGACCACGGAAGGGTCGAGGCTGTTCCGCTCCGCAAGAGCCTTAAGGGGCTCAGCTGCGAGGTCCCCTGGGTGCCAGTCAGAGAGAGATCCGTTGCGCTTTCCTAGCGGCGTCCTCACAGCATCGATGATGACTGCCTCGTGCACAACGATCTCCCTTTTCTCGGCGGTGGAGACGATCGGATTCGAACCGACGACCCTCTGGTTGCAAACCAGATGCTCTGCCAGGCTGAGCTACGTCCCCGAGAAGCGAGAGTGTAGGACGCTCCGACCCGAACACCTCACGGGCTAGAAGGTCAAGTCGAATAGGAGTGACCGCTAGGGCTGGATCACCATGAACACCATTGCAATGGTGAGCAGCAGCGTCATCATGTGAGCAACCATTGAGATGCGCTTCCCGCGTTCTGCGACCTCAGGGTCAGCAGGGCCGCGTTCGGTCACGAGGGACTCAATCTTCTTCATTTGGGGAGCAAAGAAAAAGAGACCAGCCGCGATACCGATGATTGCTACGAGGAAGCCGACCGATATGTACAGGTCAGAGAATTCGAAGGCA
>JAQCAA010000101.1 GCA_027728645.1 Actinomycetota bacterium
TGAGCGATATCTTCATTCAATCGATTGTTGTCTTTGTCCTGGCGGCGTTTGTGGGTTTCGAGGTCATTCGCAGAGTCCCCCCAATCCTCCACACGCCACTTATGTCAGGCGCCAACGCAATCTCGGGAATCACGATCGTCGGTGCGATCATCGCTGCGGCAACCGGCACAGGCTGGGTTGCAGGCACACTCGGGTTTCTCGCGGTCTCATTTGCGATGGTCAACGTCGTGGGTGGCTTCCTTGTCACCGACCGCATGCTTGAGATGTTCAAGAAGATTCCCGGTCCACCCGAATGACGGAACTGTCCTACCCCGCAGCTGGCGTCTTGTTCATCGTTGGTCTCAAAGGGCTGACTTCACCTCGGACCGCTCGACGGGGCAACCAGCTTGCCGCGATCGGGATGCTTCTCGCGACCATCGTTGTCGTCGTGGATCTGATAGCTGAAGACGCTGCCATGGCGTGGGGCATCGTCGTGGCGGGTGTTGTTGTCGGTGGAGCCATCGGTGCGGTCCTGGCGATCCGCATCAAGATGACCTCGATGCCTGAACTTGTCGCCGCTTTCAACGGCTTCGGCGGCGGTGCGTCTGCCTTCGTCGCCGCGGAGATCATTGTCACGACCAACGGGAACCTGCCAAACGAAACCGCTGCAACAACAGCGTTGTCCCTCATCATCGGGGCGCTCACGCTGACCGGCTCGTTCATAGCATTTGGGAAACTACAAGGACTGATCACGGGAAGACCGGTTTCGATTGGTGGCGCTTCCACTAACGGCGTGGTCGCGTCTGTCGCGGTCGTCCTTGGGGTCACCGCCGTGATAACCGGAGACCCCTTCGTCTATTGGGCGGCCGCTCTGGTCGCCGCTGTGCTCGGCGTGGTGGTTGTCCTCGGTATCGGCGGGGCCGACATGCCTGTCGCGATCTCGCTCCTCAACTCGATGTCGGGCGTCGCCGCTGCCATGGCGGGATTCGTCATCAACAACCAAGCGCTGATCGTCGGAGGTGCTCTGGTTGGTGCCGCTGGCATGATCCTGACCCTCGAGATGTCAGTCGCGATGAACCGATCAATCGGAAACATTCTGTTCTCTGGGTTCGGAGGAGGATCGCCAGCAGAAGACATCGGCACCAAGCCAGTGCGAGCTGCGACCCCGGACGACGCAGCTATTGCGCTCGGTTACGCCACGCGGGTCATCGTTGTCCCTGGGTACGGGCTAGCTGTCGCTCAAGCTCAACACGCTGTTCGCGACCTTGCCAACGCGCTCGAAGCTCGAGGAGTCGAGGTGCTCTACGCGATCCACCCAGTTGCCGGGCGTATGCCTGGGCATATGAATGTTCTCCTCGCCGAAGCGGATATCCCATACGACAAGCTTCTCGACCTTGATCAGGCGAATCCTTTGTTCTCCCAGACAGACGTCGTACTCATTGTCGGGGCGAACGACGTTGTGAACCCCGCAGCCAAGACGGATCCTGACAGCCCGATCTTTGGCATGCCGGTTCTCAACGTCGAAGACGCAAAGACAGCAATCGTTGTGAAGCGAAGTCTTTCGCCAGGTTTCGCCGGGATCGATAACCCGTTGTTCTACGAAGACACGACCCTCATGTTCTTTGCGGATGCAAAGAAGGCAATCGAGTCGACCACCGCCGCCCTCGCCAATATCTGATATGGAATTCCGAGATGTTGTGCGACGCCGCAGGATGGTGCGTAACTACACCGATGAGGCCGTCGACAGCGCAATAATCGACCGAATTGTGAACGCAGGGGTAAAGGCTCCGTCTGCCGGTTTCAGCCAAGGTCAACGGTTCATCGTTGTTACTGACGAATACGTCCGCCGAGCCGTGGCTCGGGCTGGCGGCGAGAAGGAATACGTCGCAGACGGATTCGACCCTTGGATTTCGAAGGCTCCGGTTCACATTGTCATTTGTGTCGACAAGGGAGCCTACTTGCAGCGCTACTCAGAGCCGGACAAGACCGGGGTCGACGGAAAGCCGTCCCAGGAGTCAGACTGGATCGTGCCGTTCTGGTGGGTCGACGCAGGGGCATCGATGATGGCAATCCTTTACGCCGCAGTGGACGAAGGGGTCGCAGCAGGATTCCTTGGCGCTCAGGCGTTCGACGAACTCCACGAAGTGCTCGGCATTCCATCTGACATTTCCGTTGTTGGGATCTGCACCATCGGACACGCCGCAGAGGATCGGAAATCCGGGAGCCTGAAGCGCGGTTGGAACCCTTCCGATGATGTGGTGATGTGGGAGCGCTGGAGCTAGAGAGCTTGCTCAAGGTCCGCGATTAGGTCGTCGGGGTCTTCGAGACCGATTGAGATGCGCATTAATCCAGGGTCCATTGCTGGGTCAGACACGATTCTGTGCTCTATCAGTGACTCGACGCCTCCAAGGGACGTTGCGTTCGTAAAGAGGTGAACCGCTCTGACCACCCGCGATGCCTCAGCCGCTGATCCAACGTCGAGTGCGAGCATCGAACCGAAACCAGACATCTGAGTCCGAGCGATTTCGTGGCCAGGGTGCGATGCGAGTCCGGGGTAATAGGTCTGCAATCCGCGTCCGTGAGCCCAGGCGGCCACCTTTCCAGCAGTCGAAGTCGAACGTTCCACTCGAAGAGGAAGCGTCCTGATTCCACGGAGTGCGAGCCAGACGTCGAGCGATCCTGGAACGGCTCCGGTGAAACTTCGCTGGTCACGAATCTTGGAGGCGACCGAGCCGTCGGACACGACGAGTGCACCGGCGTGCGCGTCGGAGTGCCCTCCTATCGCCTTGGTGACAGAGTGAAGGACGACATCGACTCCAAACGCGAGAGGGTTCATCAACACAGGCGTCGCAAACGTCGAATCGACAATCGTGATCACACCCCGCGCTCGATTCTCTTCGGCCGTCGCGACAAGATCCGTTATGTAGCACTTCGGATTTGAAGGTGTCTCAACCCACTCGACGTCTCCTTCTTTGAGCTCGGATCGGTCAGCAAAAACAACGTCGCCGGCAGCCGCGAGAGATTCGGCGAGTACTCGGACGCCGTGGTAGACGTCGCCTACAGCCATGCGGTCCGGGTGAAAGAAACTCAAAGCGGCTGCAGCAGCAGCCATACCTGATGAGAAGCAAACAGCGTGACCACCTTCGAGTGAACCAAGGACAGCCTCGAAACGCTCTGTCGTCTCGTGGCTGTCTCTTCGGTATCGTCGACCGGTGTCTTCGAGAAACGTCGTCGACGGCCGGATCGCTGGTGCGACATCGGCACCTTCGCTGAGGTCTTTGTCTGCGTGAATTGCCTTTGTGAACGGATCCATCCCACCACGCTAATGGGCCAGAAGAGAAGATCAACCAACGAGTTCGACTCGCTCCTCGTCGCCCTACCCTTACGGGCACAATGAACCTGTCACTCACCAAGCGCGCACCTTATGCCCCCAAGCTCGAATTCGTCGAGCGAAAAGGGCTCGGCCATCCAGACACGATCTGCGATCACCTGGCAGAACAACTCGCTCGGCAACTCGCAAGGGACTACGAGCTGCACACCGGCGCAGTTCGGCATTTCAACGTCGACAAGGCGATCCTTGCATCCGGCGCCGTCGACATCGGTTACGGCGGTGGAACCCACCGAAAGGCGTCACGCCTCGTTCTGGTTGGCAAGGCATCGACAGCCTTCAATTGGAAGCCCGATCCGGAGGCACTCGCTGTCGAATACCACGCCCGCCTCATGGAGCTGCTCCCGGATGCCGAACCGGGAGCCTTCACGGTGGAGGTCTGGCTCAACGAGAGCTCCGTCGATCTCGCCGCGATTGTTCACGCCGAGACTGTCGCACCGCTCGCAAACGACACATCGTTCGCGGTAGTTTCGATGCCTCGGTCCGTTCTGGAATCCACCGTCCACGCCATCGAGACGAGCCTCAACGATCCTGCCCATCGAGCGATCGCTCCAATTGGACGTGATATCAAGGTCATGGGAGCTCGCACGGGCGACGACATCACCATCACCATTGCGTGCCCGATCATGGCAACCAAGGTTCAGAATCGGTCCGAGTACGACGCCGCCGTCGACGAAGTTCAAATATTTGCTGAGACGGTTGCCTCTGAAACCGCTGGCCGCGCAGTTTCGGTGCATGTGAACCAGGCGGACCAAGAGGACAGTGTGTATCTCACCCTCAGTGGAACCTCTGCCGAGGCCGGAGACGATGGTCAGGTGGGCAGAGGAAACAGGTTTGGTGGATTGATTACACCGTATCGACCCATGAGTCTCGAGGCGACGGCAGGGAAGAATCCTGCTGCACATGTCGGAAAAACCTATCACGCGATTGGGTACGACATCTCACAGAGACTCATCGCTGAGACTGCAGCGACGGAGACAACAATTCGCCTTCTCTCGTCCATCGGCCATCCGGTCACAGAGCCACAGGTCGTCCATGTTCAAACAGCAGGCTCACCAGACCCAGAGGCCGTGGAGCGAATCACGGAGGACTGCTTCGGCGATTGGGCAAACGTGACGCAAAGGCTGATCAACGGCGAGTACGAGCTGTACTGACGTGGGCCCGCTGACGGACCGCGCTCTGGCTCTCGACGCAGCAGATCCGCTTGCCAAAGTCCGTGAACGATTCGTCATCAACGACGAATTCGTTTATCTCGACGGAAACTCGCTCGGCCGGCTTCCGAAGGCAACAATCGAGCGGATGCGGTCAGTCGTCGAGGACGAATGGGCGCATGAGCTTGTTCTCGGATGGAGTCACTGGCTTGATATCGGACTCGACATCGGGGCGAAGCTCGCACCGCTCATAGGAGCCGCTGCGAGCGAGGTAGTGCTCTGCGATCAGACTTCCGTGAACCTTTACAAACTCGCTGTAGCTGGTCTCCGCCATTCGGGGCGAACCGACATCATCACCGACGAAGGCAACTTTCCTTCGGACCGTTTCGTTCTCGGCGCTATCGCATCAGCCGCCGGCGGACGACTCATTCTCGCTCCGGAGGATCCAACTGCAGCCGATGTTCGGAGTCTCGCAACCACCAATGTCGGTCTCGTCTCGTTCTCACATGTCGGGTATCGGTCAGGGGCGATGCTCAACGCAGCCGCTGTGACCCAAGCCGCACACGATGCCGGCGCATTGATGCTTTGGGATTTGGCTCATTCAGCAGGTGCGGTCCCCGTAGAGCTCAACGCGTGGGGTGCGGACCTTGCGGTCGGTTGCACATACAAGTATCTCAATGGCGGACCGGGGGCACCGGCGTTCTTGTTCGTCAGCGAGGCACTAATCACCGAGTTGGAGCAGCCAATGTCTGGGTGGTACGGCCATGAGGATCAGTTCGCAATGGCTGCCAAATTCATTCCGGCAGGAGATATCCGACGATTTGTCGTTGGCACTCCCCCAATCGTGTCGATGGTCGGAGCGGACGAAGGCATACGTGTGACCGCTGAAGTCGGCATGGCAGCCATACGGACTAAGAGTCTTGCGCTCACCGACTTCTTCATTGAGGCACTTGGAACGATGCCTCAGCACGGTTTCACCCTCATCACGCCAGGCGGTCACGAAGAACGGGGATCCCAAATCACGATCCAACACCCGGAGGGATACCGAATCTCGCTGGCGCTCCGAAAAGCTGGAGTCATCCCCGATTTCCGTGCACCCGATCTCATCCGGTTCGGTTTCACACCCCTGTACACAACATTTGGAGAGGCAGCTCAGGCCGCCGATGTGCTGGATCGTGTCATGTCCAGCAGGGAATACGAGGACTTCGAGGCCATCCGAATGGGAGTCACCTAGGACACAGAGTGGAGCCGCCCTCAAAGACCGGTCCTCCCCCGAGGAAGGACGGGCGAGCTTGCGAGCCAGGAGGGTGCCGCCCCCCAAAAACCGGTCCTCCCTTGAGGGAGGACGGGCGAGCTTGCGAGCCAGGAGGGTGTTGCTGGGACGGTAGACGGTAAACGGCAAACGCAATGCGGCCCGCCGCCCTCCTACCTCTGCCCCCCGTCATCCGTCCATCTGTCCTCTGTCCTCTGTTCTCCTTCCTCCCGCAACGCGACCTTTCCGACAGCCATTCGGATGGCTGCGCCAATCGCGATGAGAACGGCTGAACCGCCTGTGACCAGCACGACGGGCAGTGGGATGTCGCCTAGCCATTCGATGAGATCCGCTACGAAGTCCCATGGCGCCTCGGTGAGGACGAGGATGATGGCGGCAATCGCGATGGCCATCGCTCCGTACCTGTGGAAAGCACCGAGCGCTGGGCGCAAGAGCCCACGGCTCCACCATGCCGACGCTGCAGAGGCGAGTCCAAGAACGACCATATTGAATACATGGAGATCATCCTGGGTCGTATCAATCGTCGAAATAATGGTGAGCGTCGCGACTACTGCCAGACTGAGCGTCGCAGTGGGTATCCAGGTCAGACTGCCGACGCGGGTCGCAAGCGGGAAGGCAACCGTAATCGCGATCATCGCACCAAGTTGGGCGCTCGCAAATTCGTCTGGATTCGCAACCACCGCTTCCGAAATCACTATCCCAATCGCTCCAAGAGCGGCGATCCAGGCTGCGAAACCGATGAAGTAAGTGAGTCGGGAGCGGTACCGCATGAACGAGACTGCTGATGCGATCGCAACGACCGAAGCGCTCATCGCTGCCCGGCCCGCAAGTGTCATCGAAGATGTCTCAATGGTTGCTACCCACGGAATTGCACCAGGAACACCAACAGCCGCGGCCCGTGTCAAGTTCGCCAGCCG
>JAQCAA010000102.1 GCA_027728645.1 Actinomycetota bacterium
GTTGCTCGTCGAGGTTCGGGTTCGCGGGGTAGCGCGGCATGTCGCTGCCTGTCGTGTTTTCTGGGTGGTCTTTTGGGCGCCCGGCCGTGATGAACTCGACAAGACCTGATTCAGAACTAGCTGCAATGAATTCGCTGTCTGTGAGGGCGATTCCGAGTCCATCGACCCCTTCGGCGTTGCCTCCGTGACAGGCAGCACAGGTCGCGCTGTAGACCAGCTGTCCACGGTCACTATCCCCTGGACCAAGCGGTAGTTGAATCGTTGGGGCCGACTCTGTTCCCCCACAGGCCGCGGCACCAACGATGAGGGCGACAGCTACGAGCGTTTTGGTCGTATGCCTCACTGCTGCTGCCTTCCGCTAGCCCGGTTCGAGAGCGTACATCGTCGGTCAATTTCTCGACTGCCCCAACAAACCGTTACGACACGCGGTAGAAGGTCGAAAACGGGTTGTCGATTGGGAGCTCTTCAAAGGAGGAGAAGCCAGCAACTCCACACAGCTTCTCTGCCGCGTCGCGACCCCATGCAGCACCGAGTCCCGGGCCGCCGGCTGCGAGTGACTGGGTCATGCAGTGGAAGGTGGAGATGCCGTAGAGGAGTGCCGCCCTGTCGTTGATGTTGTTTTCGAGACTCCGTTCGATCCTCGGTTCCATCATCAAGACCACCCCTCCGTCTCCGAGCGATGAGCGAATGTCGGTCAGAGCGGCGATCGGGTCCGCTAGGTCGTGCACAACATCGAACAATGTCACAAGGTCAAACGGGCGTCCTCTCTGGAGTGTTTCTGACCCTCCGACGATGAATGTTGCATTCGGTTCCGCGGTTTGCTTTCTTGCGCGTTCAATGGAGGATGATGAGATGTCGAATCCGAAAATCGCGGAGTGGGAATAGGCCTTTGCCATGGCGCGCACAGCACCACCCGATCCGCATCCGAAGTCTGCAACGCGCGCCCCACGTTTAAGCATGTCAACAACATCAGGCATTTCAGGCAGCCAGCGGCGCGTGAGTAGCACGGTCATCGAAGGCGTGTTTCCACGGTCGATCCCTCGCACCATCCTCTCGCCGAAGTCCTCGAACGCGATCCCCCCACCGCTTCTAGCTGCGTCGGAGATGGCATCGGTGTGTTCAAGCGCCGTAGGAATCATGTCAAGCCAGCCGGTCATTGAGTAGGGAGATTCGTCGTCTGCGATAACCGCTGCATGCTCTTCGGACAAGAAGAAGGTCTGATTCTCGGCGTCGTAGTCAATGATGCTCGCTGCTACGAGACCGGAGAGGATCTCTTCGGTGTAGCGGGCATTGAGACCTGCGGAATCGGCTACAACGGGTAGGGCGCGAGGAGGCTCGCCGGCCATTGACCGTAAGAGACCCGATCGATCCGCGACGGCGAGGAGTCCAATGGTCGTCGCCCCCGCTGCCAGGGATGTGAAACGTTCTAGGAACTGTCGTGTCTTGTCGCGGTCCATGGCCCTCCTTGCCACAGCACATTACGCCACCGAAACCTTTCGGGCACATGAGATTCAGGAAGGCTTCAGGGGGCGAGGATTGGCGCTGCGTTGAACGTGACGTTGAACCGGCGGCACCAGATCGCGACCGTTGCAAAGTCGTCGATGTCTACGCCAGCAGGAATCTCATAGTTCTGATTGCCTTGGTTGCCCTTGAGAACGCCGAGGTCGAGAAAGTCGCCGTCATCGTAGGCGCCGTCATCATCGGTCAATTCAGTCGGAGAGAGGATCACACGAAGGTCCGGACCGTTGTCGACGTCAAGGTTCTCGAAACGCAAGATTCTGGAGCCGTCAGCAAGTTCGATAATCAATGCGGTCCCTGTTCCGCTGTGGGCAAGGCCGATGAACTCGCCCTGTGCGAGCGTCAAAGGGAATTCCGGTGGTTCCACTCCGGGACCCGGCGCTGAGATTGCCGTGTCTTCAATCGGCGGCTCGGCCGGATCGGGGGCCGGAGCATCGGTCGTAGGCACTGGCCCGGTGTCATCGGTGGTCGGAGGCGCCGCTATTGGAATGGTTTCGTTCACAACATCGTCAATAAACAGAGCTTGTGGCTGGAACCACACGAGTATGAAGATCACACCGGCAACCCCGGCAACCGCGGCCGTCGCGACAAGCCCTTTGTGGTTTCTGATGAAGTTCATGCGCCCTCCCATGGCCTCCGATTGAAATCCCTGCGTGGGTCGTCTTCGGTAGGCCGGTCTGAATCTTGCCGTTTTGAATCTCGCGTCAGGAAACCGCGAATTCGATGTAATCATGCCCGAATCTCGATGAACAGACTCTTAACTTGCCGGCGATGATCTGGCTCCGGCTATTGCAGCCACTCCAGCGAGCGCGAGATACGTCACTCCGGCCCCGATTCGGATATTCCGCCCTGCGCGCGGCTTGGTCCGGAAGAGATTCCCTACGTGTCCGCCGACTAAGGCGTATGCACTGTCTGACGCAAGCCCAACGATCACGAGCGTCATGCCAAGCACGAACGTTTGGAGCGCAGGGTTGGGTGCGTCAACATTGACGAACTGGGGAAGGAACGCGAGAAAGAAGATGGCGACTTTCGGGTTCAGAATGTTGACAAGGGCGCCCTGCACGAAGACCCGCTTGAGAGCGAGGCGTTCTCTGGTCTGGTTGTTGAACATTGTGTCGCCTCCGCGAAGGGTCCTCACTCCGATCCACGCGAGATACGCGACGCCTGCCCACTTGATCAGGGCAAAGGCGGTCGCGGACTGCGCGAGGATCACGGACAGCCCGAGGACGGCTGCAAGAACGTGGACAATGGAGCCTGCGTTGATGCCGACGGCAGAGACAAGACCAGCAGTCCTCCCTTGGCTGACACTGCGGGTAAGGATGTATACGACGGCGGGCCCTGGAATGAGTACGAGAACAAGGGATGCGAGGGCAAAAAGCCACAGCGTATTGGCGTCTGGCATTGGTTGAGGATAGATGACGCTGCGGGCTTCGAGCGGCTGCCGAGGCGGTAGATCGGTCGTTGACCTGTGGATATCACTTTGTTCTTCCTAACTTCTGGTCAGAAATCCGGTTCACAAACAGAAACGTCTGTGTGATATTGATTAGGTGTTGGGGCTGGTGGGTCCCGGCAAGCTCGGTCAGGACTCGTGCCACGAGCAGCGACCGTCGATCGCCAATGGAGGATGTTGGATGACGACAGAATCGAAGCCACGGAAGGCGATTGCCAATAAGGCTGCCCACGAACGCGAGGAAGCCAAAGAGCGGATGGATCGCGACACCCTCTCGAGGTCGCTCAAAGACAGAGAGCGTTCCAAGCTGACAGACGACCGTGGCGGATTGACGACCGACCTCGTATCGCAGTACCTGACTTCGATCGGCGAATATGAACTCCTCACCGCCGAGAACGAGGTCGACTACGCCCAGAAGATGGAGGCTGGCCAAGCAGCGGTGGAAAGGCTTGAGGCAGGCGACTACAAGACCAAGGCCGAGCACATCTTGCTCAAACGCCAGGTCCGGAGAGGGAGCCAAGCCAAGGACGCGTTCCTTACGGCAAACCTGAGGCTCGTGGTTGCCAACGCCCGTCGATACGCAAATACCTCAGGTATCGATTTCCTCGATCTCATTCAAGAAGGCAACCTCGGACTCATTCGTGCGGTTGAAAAGTTCGACTGGCGCAAGGGTTTCAAGTTCTCGACGTATGCAACTTGGTGGATTCGTCAGGCAATCACCAGAGCCATTGCCGACAAGTCTCGTACCGTACGAATACCTGTCCACCTCCACGACACGCTTGCCGCTGTACGGGCTGCCCAGGCATCGCTGAAGGCTGAACTTGGCCGTGATCCAAGGCCGGAAGAGATTGCCGAAGAGGCAGGGGTTGAGGTTTCGAAGGTCGAATTGGCGCTCGCGGTCGCTGATACTGTGTCGCTTGAGCAGCCGATCGGTGAGGACGGCGCACAGCTCGGGGACTTCATCGAGGATGAGGATGCCGTTGATCCGGTCAAGGTGACCGAAGAGATGGACATTGCGAATTCGCTTCGCAAGTCGATCGACAGGCTGCCAACTCGTGAGGGTCGAATTCTTGCGCTCCGTTACGGTTTCTACGATGGGATTCCTCGGACTCTTGAGGAGATCGGTGAGGAGTTCAACCTCACTCGTGAGCGGATTCGCCAGCTCGAAAAACTCGCGTTGTGCAGACTCCGCCACCCAAGCTTCGGGATCCGCGAACAGGATCTGGTTTAGCTCAAGCCCCGCGGCTGATCATGGTTGATCAACCGACGTTCTTATCCACACAAGCCTCGTTCGGGTGACTCGAATGTCGTCGGCCTCGAGGCCGACAGAAACCTGCTCTATCGCATCGACCTTGGCGTCCCACTTTGCATCGATTTCGAGGCAAGCGTCCTCAAGGTCAAGTGTGAGGTCCTCGTACTCTGCTCGCTTTGTCTCGATTTTCGATTCGGCTCTGCGAGCTCTGTCCCTTGTCGTTCTTGATCGAGAACTTGGGACCCGGGCCTTTCTTCCGGTGAGAAGGTCGAGGCCAAACCCGAGAATCGCGGATCGCTGCTCGTCTTCGGCGGCTTGGTCTGCGAGCTGCGCCGAGGCGACGGCGTCGTCGTAGGCTCGCTTGACCCTTCTGAGTCTTGCCTCGTACGAGGTCACGGTTTTGGCTTTCTCTGCGTCGGCTGCGTCGCTCGCAGCCGCTTGGCTTCGTGTGTAGAAGGCATCGTGTCCCTCACCTGGTCGGGATACGAGCTTGAGACTTTGGTTTCGGAAGAGGTCGAGTGTCTTGTTGTGGTCGAGGTGGTTCTTCACATTCCGCGCAAGACTCGTGAAGAAGCTTGGCTGGGAGACCGGCGATTCGATCGGTAGGTACGAGACGGTCGGGTCTGGCTCAACAAAGTCCCGCTCATCGTGGTCGACCTCAATGATGTCTGACAAGTCGTCGACCGATGGGTCGAGGATGATGGCCTCCCAAGTCTCTGTGTGATCGACTCCCAATCGGGTATCGTCGAACCTCATCTCAACGGTGACCGCGAAGGCTGGCTTGTACACCGTGCCGAGATCCTCATCACCGACAAGAGACCGCCACGGCGCCGCGACGTGAATGGCAACAGAGTCAACCCCCGCCGCTACCTCTGGCGCCGACGACACTTCTGACACCGACCCTTGCTTGTGGCCAAGCGGCTGTGGCGCGAGCGGGTCATCCGAAGATTGGCTGCGGAATCGGGAGAGTTCCTCCCTCGTCATAGGCCCACGGAGGTACGACATCGCCCATCGCGTCGTGATGACGGTCGGCACGGTCTCCCTGGTGCTGTGGATTACGAACGCCCGTTTGGGAAGCTTCGAGATGCGTGCGTCCATACTTGTCGTGTCGATGCCGCCAGAGGCCGTGGCCAGTGCCTCGATGATGCGTGCTTTGTCGCGCTCCGTTTGGAGACGACCGATACACCATGTGCCGGCATTCGACATGGCTTTGTAGTCGAGATCGACCGGATTCTGCGTTGAGAGAAGCATTCCGACTCCGAAAGCCCTTGCTTGTTTGAGAAGTGTCAGAATGGGTTTCTTCGCCGGAGGTTGCGCTGTTGGCGGCACGAAACCGAACACCTCGTCCATGTAGGTAAGGACACGAAGATCGCTGCTACCTGGCTGGGAACGCATCCATGTAATGAGCTTCGACAAGATCATCGTGACGATGAACTGTCGCTCGCTGTCCGAAAGATGGGCAAGGTACATGACGGCAGCCTGCGACTTTCCGTTCTTCCACAGAAGTGATTCGATGTCGAGGTCGGCGCCGGTCATCCAGGCGCCGAACGACGGCGATGCCAGCAGGGAGTTGAGCTGCATCGCGAGCGCCATGCGGTCCTTCTCTGGAAAGAACTGATCAACATCGAATACGCCGAGCTTGCGCATCGGAGGGTTTGCGACCTGCGTGATCAGGCCGCCGATATCCAGTGATGATCCGTCGCGCCAAGCCCGCTCGATGAGGTTGGCGATCAGGATGTGTTCGCGAGACGAAACGGGGTTGGCATCGATCCCAACAAGTCCGAGAAGGCCTGATGTGAAACCTTCGATTTCGTCTCGCATCGCCTCCGCGTCGGTTTCCCATGAAAGGCTTGGCGCTTTGAGGCTCCCGACGATGTTGATTGGATTTCCTGCCTCTGAGCCTGGCGTGTAAATCGTCATGCCCGCTGTGTCGCGCAGCGCAGCTATCGACTCGGCGTTTAGGTCCCACCAGCCGAGGCCCTCGGTCCACTTCGCTGCTTCTGATTCAGCTTCTTCTAATCGCGATCTTCCCTCGCGTTCAGCGGCTGCGTTGTCCACCCATGGGGCGAAATCCGACGGTTCCAGTTTGGGGAAGGTGAGGAGGAGATTCGTCATGTCCCCCTTGGGATCTATGACGAGCGTCGGAATCCCCGCGCGTAGGGCCTCTTCGAGGTAGATGATGCCGAGTCCGGTCTTACCAGAGCCGGTCATACCAACGATTACCCCATGGGTCGTGAGGTCCGACGGGGAGCCAGGTGGGTGGGCGGCATACGCAAGACTGCGATTCACAGGCGTGTCATCCCCCTGAATCGTCGCTTTGCTCCTCTTCCGT